>JAPLJU010000119.1 GCA_026388445.1 Deltaproteobacteria bacterium | reverse complement strand
TTGGGAATATCGATCGGGTTTTGCGTCACGAAGTATACGCCTACACCCTTGGAGCGGATCAGGCGGATGACCTGCTCGATCTTGTCCTCCAGAGCCTTCGGTACGTCTTCGAAGAGAAGGTGGGCCTCGTCAAAGAAAAAGATCAGTTTCGGCTTAGGCGGGTCTCCCACCTCGGGAAGCTTCTCGTAGAGCTCCGAGAGAAGCCAAAGAAGGAACGTGGCATAGAGGTTCGGAGACTGCATGAGCCTGTCGGCCGTGATGATGTTGACGATACCCTTTCCCTTTGAATCGGTCTGCATGAGATCATTGATGTCCAGGGCTGGCTCTCCGAAAAATTTATCCCCGCCCTGCTCCTCCAGGACCAGAAGATTTCTCTGGATGGCACCGACACTGGCCGTTGAGATGTTTCCATACTCCGTTTTGAACTTGCTCGCGTTGTCTCCCGCGAACTGGAGCATGGACCTCAGATCCTTGAGATCGAGGAGAAGAAGCCCGTTGTCATCGGCAATCTTAAAAATGGCGTTCAGCACGCCGCTCTGTGTGTCGTTGAGACTAAAGATTCGGCTTAAAAGAAGCGGGCCCATCTCCGAGACCGTGGCACGAAGCGGATGGCCCTTCTCGCCGAAAACATCCCAGAAGACGACTGGATATCCCTCGAATTTGAAGTCTTTCAGACCCAGTTCCTTGATCCTCTCAGTGATCTTGGGATTGTCCCCGCCGGGCTGGCTGAGTGTTGCCAGATCCCCCTTGACGTCAGCCATGAATACGGGCACACCGATCGAGCTGAACTGCTCGGCCATGACACGGAGGGAAACGGTTTTCCCGGTGCCGGTGGCTCCGGTTATCAGGCCGTGACGGTTGGCCATTTTTGTTAGACGGGCCGGGCAAACCAAATCAAACGATTGTGATGAAGAGATCAGATAACGGATGACGGCCCGGGGAATCCCGGGCCGCTCTTCCTTCTTGAAAGATCTAAATCAATTATTACTTTTTAGGTTCTGCCTTTTTGGGTTCCGCCTTCTTGGGTTCCGCCTTCTTGCCGGCTTCCTTCACATCGATCTTGGTGGCGGACATCGTGTATTCTATCGTCACCTTGGATCCCACCTTCAGATCGCCTGTGACTTTCGTGTTTTTATCCTTGGCTATCTTCCATTTCTCGCTGCCCTTTTGAATGGTGATCGAGTCATCCTTCACTTCGAGAACGGGGCCCGTGACCTGGTAAGCCCATGCGGCCTGCACAAAGGCGAATGTAACTGCCAGCAAAAGAATTCCAACGATCAAGATACTGCGCTTCATATGAGTACCCTCCTTCTTTTTGATTTGTCTTTTTACTATAAAGAAAGGCCCGGAAAAGTCAAGATCGTCTTGGTGCCGTCCTTCCCGTCGCCGGGGGATGTTTTTTCCCTTGAGACCCGTCCTGTTTCCCTGTAATAATCCCGCTCACGAACTGTCGCGACAAAGGCGGTTTTTATGTTAAACATCGAGCAATTCCAATACGCTTCGGACAAACTGGGTTACCTGATATTCGGTGAAAGATTCGCCCTCGCCGTTGATGGGGGTGCCGTGGATGAGATCCTCGAGTTCCTGAAAATCCAGAGACTCGAGCTTATGTATGTGACAAACACCCATGCCCACTACGACCATATGATGGGAAACGATCAACTCCTCGAACATTCACAGGCAACGTACCTGAACCCGAACGAACTGGCGGAAAAGGGAGAGATGCTCCTTGAGGGTGAAAAAATTCTCATCTACTCGACACCGGGCCACACCGAGGATGCCATTTGTTTTCACGCAGGAAATATCCTGATTTCGGGAGACACGCTCTTTAACGGCACCGTGGGGAAGTGCTTCACGGGGAATCTGCGGGATTTTTATCATTCCATCAAGAAGCTCATGGCCCTTCCCGACAGTACGATCATTTACGCGGGCCATGATTACATCAGGGACTCGGTGACTTTCGCGAAACGCCTGGAGCCGGGTAACAGGGACCTGGCTGCCTTTCTGTCAAGCTACGACCCGGGCCACGTCTATTCGACCCTCGCAGAGGAGCGTAAGGTGAATCCCTACCTCCGGTTCAATGACGAGCGGATCATCGCGATCCTCAAAAAAAGGGGACTTCCCGCCGGTACGGAATACGAGCGCTGGATGTCGTTGATGAGTATCGATTAAAACGATGCGAATTTTGAATTATGAATCTTAAATGTTGAATCCAGGAATTAAATCAGCAATAAAAAACTAAAAACATTTCATTCAAAACTCATCATTTAGGCTGGCCGCTGGCCACAAACTGACTAGACAGCCTCCGTACTCAGGGGCGGAGGGCCAGCCGGTAGCACTTCTCCTTCATGACGGGATGGTAGGACTTTTTCATCTGGGCCAGGTTCGAAACACCCATGTCGCTTTCTTTGTTGATGTAGCGGTAACCCGAGAGAAGACTTCTCGCGCATTCCCGGTCCAGGAATTGATACAACCCCTTGATGTCCGGAAAGGCCTTCTCGAAGTTGAGCACACCGATATCATCCCTGAGTTTAGAGGCGATCGCGAAGGCGCTGACCACCCCGTCCACACGGATGACCATCCCCTCCATGTCAAGTCGATGGATGTTCTTGAGGGCCGTGACGGCGGCCTTTCTCTCACAGACGAGGTCGTAGTTCTCATCGGCGTCGCAATCACGGATCTCACACCATTTTTCAAGGAACCGAAGACAGTCGCCGCGATGATCCGGCGTCATCTTCTCCACCGTCGCCCTGTCCGTTTCGACGTACTCTCTTGCGAACTGGTGAATCTGGTTTCTCTTCCCGGCAAAACGATTCCCACGAAGCTTTGCCAGGTCCTCGGCAAGATAGATGTAGTCCTCGTACTCGGGCTGTTCGGTGACTGTAAAAAGGGACTCCAACTCCCCGCGGTCGTGGTCCCGCATATACTCATCCGGTACAAACCGGTATTGCGGGATTCCGGCTTCCATGGCCAGTGCATGAAGCTGGGCAGACCGGGGTTTCTTTACGGGGGAGACAGGAAGAAAAAGGTGACGATCCTCAGGGTCCAGGACCGACTCGTTCAGGAAAAGGACGCTTCCTTCCTTGAGGGCATAGCTTGTCCTGAAGGCCTGGTCACTCCAGACGACGATCGAGAAAAGGGAGTAGTTGCTGTGCCGGTACGGCTGTTGTTCGAAGAAGGGCCTCAGCGTTATGTAGTCTTCAATCTCAATCGGCTTGAAATTCATCGCGCATCACCGATCAGGCTAACCGATGACCTTCCCCTGTCGAAGCTTTGTGATCTGCTCCCCGCTGTAGCCAAGTGCCTTCAGGATCTCGTCGGTCTGCTCACCATGGAGGGGCGCCAGCCGCCTCACCGACCCGGGCATGTCGGAGAGTTTCGGAAGGATACCCACCTGCCTGATCTTGCCGAGTTTCGGGTCCTCGACGTCGATCACCATCTGACGCGCTTTGATCTGGGGATCCTCGAAGACCTCGTCCATGGAATAGACCTTCCCGATGGGCACATCCTGCTTGATCAGGAGATCGAACCATTCGTCACGGGTCTTCGTGAGAAAGATTTTCTGAAGGTCTTCACGAATCTCCTGGAGTTTCCTGTCGGGTGCACAGAACGTCATCTCCATGCCCCACTTGTAGGGCATGAGGTCTTCCCGCCCCAGGGCCTTGCATAGATTGTCCCAGAAGTGAGGCTCGAGGCAGCCGATGCTGATGTCTTTACCGTCCTTCGTCTTGTATGTGTCGTAGTGGGGGTAGCCGCCCAGTGCCCAGGATTCGCCACGCTTTATCACGGTGCCCTTATAAAAATATTCCTGGGTGAACCAGATCAGAAGGTGTAGGGCTCCTTCCATGTACGTGTGGTCGAGGTACTGACCCTTCCCCGTTTTATCCCTCACCATCAGGGCGAGGAGAATGGCCACGGTGCCATATAGCGAAACGCCGGCAAAGTCGGCGATGAGGTTGAGTGGGATGGAAGGCCGGCCCTCCTTCGGCCCGAGGAGCCCCAGGATTCCGGCCAGGGATATGTAATTGATGTCATGACCGGGATAAAGTCGGTAGGGACCATCCTGCCCATAGCCGCTCAAAGAGCAGTAGATAACGCGGGGGTTGATTTCCTTGACCGTGTCGTAGTCGATCTTGAGGCGCTTTACGACACCCGGCCGGTAGCCCTCGATGATGACGTCCGCCTCCTTGGCCATGCGGTAGAAGATCTGCTGCCCCGCTTCGGACCTCAGGTTGATCCCGATGCTTTTCTTGTTCCGGTTCAATGCGAAATAGGCTGTCTTTTTTCTTTTTTCCTCCCCTTTCGACGAATACCCCATGTCCTCGTAGGGAAAGGGCTCGGCCGGTTCCACCTTGATGACATCGGCTCCGAAATCCCCGAGAATCATCGTGCAGAGTGCACCCGGGACATAGTTTGAAAGATCCAGAACCTTGAGACCCTCCGGCGCTAACATGATGACCCCTCCTTTTTTCTTTTGAAATCGGAATATGCGGTGAAACCAGAAAAATTCCGGTGCTTTTTATACCACAGGATGCCGGAACCTGCCAGGCAAATAAAGCCGTGCAGGCCTCTTGATGACTGAGGAGGCTTCTCACCCTTTTGTTTTCATAGTAACATCATTTAAGAATTTCAGAAACCTTGCATTTAAGGGTTGACAAATAGCCCGTTTCGTTTTATGCGGAAGCGTCTTTCGACACGGGGGGTAAGGATATGGAGACCCAGGCATGGCCGACGAGAAAGAGCTTTGCGGAACCTGCGGTAAACGCAGTGAATTTGTGAAATGCGTAGGCTGTGAAACACCCCTCTGTGAACAATGCGCCGTTTTCGACCTCATCGGATCAGGTTGTGGAACGGTCATCCCCGCTTATTACTGCTTGTCCTGTGTCAAGGACGCCAGCATCAACCCCAACGCCATTTTTTACAGTGACAAATAGCGAACAAAAAAGACATCCGGGCGCTGGCGCTCGACGGTCTCAATCTCAAACCCGGCAAGGTGATCCTCGATCTCGGCTGCGGGTTCGGATTCTTCACGGAAGCCCTGAAGGGCAGGGTCCACCCGGAAGCCTTTGTCCGGGGCATCGACATCATCGAGGCATACGGGCCACTCTTTTTGAGAACCTGCGAAGACGCAGGCCTGCGCGGCACTTTTTCCGCCGAGGGCGTTCACAGCATCCAAAAATTCGAAGACCGCCAATTTGATCTTGTTCTCTGCAGCTATGCCCTTTACTTTTTCCCCGAGATCATTCCGGACATCTCCAGGGTGCTGAGAAGCGATGGTCTTTTCATATCCATCACCCACAGCAATGAAAACATGGGTGAGCTCATCGACGCGGCAAAAGAGGCACTTCAAGAGAAAAACATGCTCTCCGAAAATACCCTTCCCATCGAGGGGATTATCCGTCGCTTCTCTTCTGAAAACGGGCTTCAACTCCTCTCCCCCTGGTTCGGCAGCATCCGCAGCGTGGATTACCTGAATAACCTCGTTTTTTCGCCGGACGATCTTCGATACATTGTCGAGTACTTTCGTTTCAAAAGTCCCTTTTTCCTGTCCGGAACCGGTTTTTCATCAGAGGCGGTTACCAGTCTTTTAAGGGGACATCTCGAAAAAATTCTCCTGGCACGAAATCAATTCACGATTTCCAAAGACGATACCATCTTTACAACTGAAAAACCGCTGAGGGAGAGAAAGTATGAAACGTAAAGCCAAGCGATTCTGCTCCTACTGCGGCAGCAAGACCATCACCATGCAAGAGGAGGGTGTGCCCCGGGATTTTTGTGAAACCTGCGGGGTCTTCTTCTATGAAAACCCGCTCCCGGTTGTCTCAACCATCCTGATGTCAGACCGGAAGGTCCTTCTCGTCAAGCGCGGCAAGAAGCCCTATAAAGGAATGTGGTGCCTGCCGACCGGTTTCGCAGAAGCCGGTGAGAGCATCGAGGATGCGGCGTTACGGGAGCTCGAGGAGGAAACGGGTATTCAGGGATCCATTGTGGGTCTCGTTCATCTCGACTCCGCCGCGAACTATTATTACGGCGATCTCCTCTTTACAACCTTTGAGGTGGAAGCAACCGGCGGAAAACTCAGCCGGGGCGGTGACGCGGACGACGTCAAATATTTCCCCCTGGATCGCATCCCGAAGCTGGCCTTTTCATCGAACAAGAAGGCCATCAAGGCGTTCATCCGGAATAAATCTGACGCCTGGGCTATCCTCGACTCCTTCAGTCTTGCCATGGCCGATGACCTAACCGGGAAAAAGAAGAAAAACCTTCTCTCCGACCGGCTCATAGATGTAATCGAAAAAAACGCCGAGCGCATCGCCGGCATCTGGCTCGATGACGTAACGACAAACCGTTCCACGGCAGGTTACCACCCTGTGAACCGCCAGGATCTTTTTCAAAAGGCCTATACCATCATTTCACAGTTCGGACGATGGCTGGGCGGATTTTACCGCGACGAAGACATCCGGAATTTCTACATGGAACTGGGCAGAGAAAGAAACCGGGCGGGCTTCAAGCTCAGCGAGGTCCTGAGCACACTAAGCCTCCTCAAAAAAGATATCTGGGAATTCGCGCTTTCGAGGGGCATGTGGCAGAAGACGCTCGATATTTACATGGCCCTCGAGCTGGACAGACGAATCGTGGTTTTCTTTGACAAGGCGGCCTTCTACACGACGAAGGGTTATGAAGGGAAAGAAAATCCATAAAAAAACGGGGCCTTCATGGCCCCGCCCTTTTTCGCGTCTGGAGGTTATATAAGGTCTCCGAATTTTCGCCCCAGAAGATACCCCGCGATCACAAGGACCACCGAGAAATCGAGCCTTTTGAGACCCGAAAACACGATGCTCTGCAGGACAGGGTAGTTTTCGAGTGAGGCGAGCAGCCCCGAAGGCACGGCATCAAGAATGAGCGTGCAGGGGTAACCCAGCCACTCCCCGTACCGGACCCAGAAGAAGATCTCATATCCCAGAAAAATCAAACCGGAAACAAAGAGGAGATCCCCTATGACGCCGACGATGGATATATCTTTCTTGGCCGTCGGTCGGACC
>JAPLJU010000294.1 GCA_026388445.1 Deltaproteobacteria bacterium | reverse complement strand
CTTCCATGATCGAGCGGGCCGCATAGTCCGTGAAAAACGGGATGACCTCCTCTTCGCCGGCGTCCTCGAGGTAACGGTTGCCCTCTTTCTTCAGGATCTCCCGGGCGAGATCGAGGATGTACTCTCCCTGGTAACACTCCGCGGGGAAATCGACGGTTCTGCCCTGGAGCTCGAGATACCGGTAATAGACCGATCGTCCCAGATTGTTCATCTGGTTTCCGACGTCGTTGACGTAGTATTCCCGCGTCACCGAATAGCCGGATGCCATGAGGATGTTGGCAATCACATCCCCTATCACGGCGCCGCGGGCATGCCCCACGTGAAGAGGCCCGGTAGGGTTTGCGCTTACGAATTCCACCATGACCTTCTGACCCCGGCCGAGTTCGGAGCAGCCGTATCCGTCCCCGAGCTTCTCAACCTCCTCGAGAAGCACCGCCCAGGTGTCTTCCTTCACGTAGAAATTGATGAAACCGGGGCCCGCGATTTCGACCTTCTGGAGAATCCCCTCCTTGTCCTCGATGTGCTGGACGATACTCTCGGCAATCTTTCGTGGACTTTTCTTTGCTCGTGAGGCGAGGATCATGGCCACGTTGGTCGCGTAGTCGCCGTGGGCTTCTTCCCTCGGCGCTTCCAGCTCCATGAAAGGAAGCTCCCCCGCCTCCAGGATACCCCCGGCCGAGCAGGAATCGAGTGACGCTCTGAGAATTTCAAGCAGGCGATGCTTCATCCTTTACCCTTACATGCGGTGGATAAGAAAAAAGTTGGCCTGGGGGCCAACCTTCAGCAAGAGATCAATCCTTTCGCCCGGTCCATGCACCGTCATACACTTAAGGAAAACCGCGAAAACCGGGGGTCGAAATTCGGTGTAACACTATATGCATCGGCCCCCGAAGTCAAGTTTTTTCATACATCTAAACCCCGGGATTTTGTGCAGTTTCTCACAAAATCCAGGCTCGACGGATCATAACGCTGAAGGGGATGTCATGACGCGCCCGAAGGGCACTATGAATAGAGCTAAAAAGAAAGGCGGGGACCTTTCCGGGTCCCCGCCTTTCCGGCTGGGGTCAGAAGGCGATGACTCACGAAAAGAGAGTCATGCCGTTATTTATTACAGTCTCATGTCACGCCAGAAAAGAATATTCGTCCGGTTCGCGACAGACGGGGGATTCATCGGTGCACGGAGGGTGCTCGCATTCTGGCCGCCTCCGCCGCTCACCGTAACGTAAAGGTCCGGGCTGCCGCCGCCGCCCGGCTTGAAGGAAAGAACCGGCGCTGTGGGCACGCCGACACCGATCGACATACTGCGGCCACCGGCCAGGATGCCTCCTCCGCTCACAAAGTTCACGGCGTAAAGGCTTGCCGTGCCCGCCTGCGAGCATGGGTCCGCGCCGGAAGGCGGCGTGTAGGTTGTGAAGTAGGCCACGTTCCCGAAGACGGCCGAATCCGCGAGGATCTTCTCGCCCTGCCCCGCGAGGTTGATGTACCAGCCGTGCTTGTCGGTGCCATCCGTGAAGGTGCCCGAAGTGATGTTTTCGAGGTCGTTGATCCTCCACGTGCTGGTGAAGTCCAAATCCTTCAGGGCGTAGAACTTCTCCTGGGCGTTTGCTGCCGTCGGGTCCATCTTGTCCCCCGAGCCGAAATAGACCCAGAGCTGCCCTCTGCTGTCCAGAGTGACTGACGGTGTCGTGTAGATCGGCCGGATGGCACCGGTGGAGGAATCAAAAAATTTCCCGCCACTCCAATTTGCTGTATTACAGGAAGCGTCCTGAGCGGACGAGCAAAACCTGATTCGCCAGACACTGCCCCCCAGATCGCCGATATAGGCGGTGTCGATGAAGTTATCGTTGTCCGTGTCCGCGATGGCGGGCGACGCCGCAAGGCTGTAAGCCATGGAAGCGTCATTCGCCATAGTGTAGCTCCAGAGGATGTCACCTGTCTGCAGGTCCACGACGAAAAATCCCTTCCCCCGGGTGTCGCAGTCCCCGCCGCCCGAGCAGTCGCCGCCATTATAGCCGCCGCCGATGAAGCCGACCCACTTTTCGTTACCGCCGATCTTGACGCGGCCTATATAAAATTTGCTCCAGGGATCCCCCAGGTATGGTGCCTGGGCGGATGTGGGGTTCAGGTGCCACACATAGACGGGTGTAGTGGTATTGGTCACGTTGAAGGCCCAAAACCCGCAGTAATAGGGGCTCGTCGCAGCGTTGTAGGTGGCGGCGCAACTGGAATCGCAGTTCTGCGAGCCGCTCCAGAGAAGCGTGCTTCCACCCCGGCCCTCGGCCGTGATGAGGATCGTTTTCCAGTCGCCTGCAGACTTGGCTGTGCCATCGCCCGAGCCCCACCACACGTCGGCCACGGTGACGGGACCGTCCACAAAATACTGGTGGCTCAATGCCGTGGGATGAACCGTGTGGGCGACGTTTTTGAGCTTCGTAAGAAGATTGGGCGGCATGAAGCTCCAGGCTTCAGAGCCGTCGCTCGTCCTGAAGGCGTGAAGCTGGCCGTCGTTTGCACCTGACACAACGAGGCGAAGACCGTTTCCCGTTGTTCTCGGATGATTATCACGAAACGTCGCGAAGGCCTGATTCTGGTCCCGGGCATCGAAGTAATAGGGCGACGGGGTCCCGACGTTGATCGGGGTGGCGCGGAAGACATCGCCCAGTTTCCAGTCCTCGGGGTTGTAGCTGCTCTCACCGCGGAAATAGCCGACGACCTTGTCCCGGTCCGTGTCGGTTGCCACACCCAAAGTCGAAGCCGTGATGTTGGAGTTCGTAAAATCCGTCCTGGCACCGCCTATGAGGGTGAACATGTTGCGGCTGCCGGCGTTCTGGTTCTTGAGGACCTCGCCGGCATCCCAGATCTCTCCCCCCACGGAGCCGTCGGCGTTAATCTGATACTTCTTCAGATGCCCCAGCCAGAAGGGGTC
>JAPLJU010000280.1 GCA_026388445.1 Deltaproteobacteria bacterium | reverse complement strand
GTCGTCTTCCGGTATCTGCCCGCGCGGGGTGAGCTGGTCGATAATCCCGGGGAGCAGCCCCGCCAGCCCGTTGGCTGCATCCTGCTGACCGAGGCTGAGTTTCCGTGCGATAGCTGTAATCTGTTCCGAACCGAGAGCACTCGTGACCTGATCGCCCGAAACCGGCAGGTTTTTCCCTGTGCCAACCCAGGACGAGACTACATCGCCGAGCCCTTTTTCTTCAAAGATTTTTGCCAGACCTGCAAGGCTACTCATCTCTTTACTGTTAACAAGATTCAGCGCCATCTCTATGAGCTGGTTCTGTGGGCTGCCACCCCACCAAGCATTTTGCCGATAAGATCCTGCAGCAGTCCCATATCTGACCTCCTTTAATGTGATATTGTACGCATAACGTATACAGGAATCAGGTCCTGTATTGAAACATTTTTTCGATCAACTGCATTCAACAGGTCCATGACCTCCCCCTAGTTTCTATTTCTTTCTAAAAAGTAATCCCACCGCTCCCGGGCTGTTCAGAAATATCCAGATGTGAGGCCCCCCATTATGAGGGGTGTACGCCGCAGGGACGAAGGATGAGGGAAACAAAACAGATGGGTGTTTATGAACAGCCCGATAAGATACACTCGCCCCGTGCGGTCATAGGCGGGGCTCGCACGGGGCGAGTAGAAGGGGAAGGAAGTGTCAAGGAGCAATGATATCGTCTACCCATCCGCTCAAAGGAGCCGGTAGGGATAGGCCCGTTTCAGCCAGACGCTCGCCGGGTAGTCCGACTGGAGCTGTTCATAAATCTTTTTCAGAGGCTTGGGGTCGCCGGTGCTCTTGTAGAGGGCCACACCCCTCAAGTATACGGATTCAGGGGCGGCTTCACTTCTCGGGAAGCCCGCAAGGAGCTTTTCAAGGTATGTCGTCGCCTCCTGGTAGTATTCCTGATCAAAATGGATCTTGCCCATCCCCAGGAGGAGAAAGGGGACGAATTCCTCCGGTGCAATGAAACCCACGGCACGTTGATGTTCCCTCCCCCCCGAGTCAAGAACGACATGAGTGGGTGTCCACTTCACATTGAAGTCCGTTGCCAGGGGCTTCGAATCATAAGAGACCCGCAGCGGTACCAGGTGCTTTTCCACAAACTCTATAACGCCTTTTTCGGGATACGTAACCGCATCCATCTGCTGGCAGCCTATTCAGGCCGGGTTGTGGAAAAACAAAAGCACGGGCTTACCCTCCGTCCGTGCCCGTTCAAGGGCCTTCTCCATTTCTTTTTCCCAGAGGATTCTGCTCTCCATAGGAAGATACCCGCCTTTCATTTTTATGGATAGCAAGGGTTCTGCCAGCGCCTTGAGCATTACCCAATATGCTGAATATATTATGTATTCCGAAATTATGAACCTGCGATACCCCCATGAAAAAGACCCCCGATGTCCATATACATCGTGGGTAAATGGTATAACCTTCCATGGATTATTTTTTCAATATATTGATTTTATTGGAGAACCCCTGGAATGACCCTGATGTCACCTCTTTGTGACATTCATGTCGCGCAAGCGAGGTCTTTTTCAAAGGGGTTTTATGTTATCGGGAGAGTCGTTGGCGGGGGTATTCACGCGGGGCGAGACGTCATGGGCCCTCATCTTCCCTGCCGGATAGGGGCGAAGGAGGGCAAGAAGGCGATTCTTGTCACGGGCGGCAGGATCGAGCCATCGATCCTCATCCTCTTTGGGCAGGATGACGGGCATACGGTCATGGACCGGCCGCAAGAGATTGTTGGCCTCTGTCGTGATGATCGTACAACTTCTGATCTCATGACCTTCCGGTGAATGCCAGATCTCGTAAAGGCCGGCAAAGGCGAAGGGTTTCTGCGACTTCATACTGACATAGACAGGGGATTTCCGCTTCCCCTCCCTCCGCCATTCGTAAAAGCCGTCGGCGACGATGAGACACCGTCTCTTATCAAAGGCGGAGCGGAAACTGGGTTTCTGCGCAACCGTCTCGGCCCGGGCATTGATCATGCGGCTCCCGATAGAAGGATCGTCGGCCCAGGAGGGGATGAGGCCCCAGCGGAGACGGGCAAGACGGTTGGCTCCTTCTTCGCACAGGACGGCAAGGATCTCCTGGCCGGGAGCGATGTTGTAGCGGGGGTTGAGGTCACCGTTGCCGTCACGGATGCGGAATTCCTCCGCGATGAGTGTGAAAGGACTGATCAGGACAAAACGCCCGCACATGGGATCCGCTCCCTCTTAAAAAAGATGAAGGACTGGGTTCGATGGCGCATGAGGACGAAAAGCGCCTATTTCCGCATGAATATTTTCGGCCTTTTTGCTTCCGGCCCTCCTCCGCGGTACGAAGCCGTTCCACTCCTCATTTTCCTCATCCTCAGGAAACTGATGATACCGAAGAAAAGGAAAAGCACCCCCATAATGAGTTGGGGGACGGGGGCCTCATCGCCTTCATCTGTAATCAGGCGCGTGAGGGCGTTTGCGATGTAGATGAGACCGAAGATGACAAAAAAACCCGGTACGGCATAGCCGAGCATGAAGCCCACACCCTTCGGGACTTTCTGCTCCTTCGCTTCTGCCGGCCCCCTCGCCTCTACCGGCCCCTTAGCCTGCGCCGGCACACTCCACTTTTCCTCGGCGGACTCCTCTATCTTACCCGGGCCGTGTTTTTCCATTCGCGCCAGGAGCCGGATAATTTGATCACGCTCCCGGGGGTCCCGGACGGTTTTTAATCTCTTGATGAGTATCTGTCTTTCCTTGTCTTCCTGTTTCATATTTATTTCCCCGCGTATGATCCCTCTGCTCAGACGATGGATCTCATCTGCGCCGGATCGGTTTCGCTGCCAGCCCAACCGTCGTCCTGGAACGTACCTCAGTCCTCGTGGAGGAAGATCCGCCTGAACTCAACGTACATGCAACGATCCTCCACGAAGAGGATATCCGCCCCTTCGGCCAGTTTCCTGGCCTCATCACTCCTGATGCCCGACTGAAGCCAGATGACGTAGATGTCCCCTTTCTTTTTTTTCCGCTCCACGGCCTCCCTGACCACGCCGGGAACCTGGCTCGAAGGGCGGAAAACCTCGAGGACTTCGATATGTTCCTGGACCTCCTCGAGCCGATGATAGGCTCTGCGACCGATGATCCTGTCGGCAAAAGGGTTGATGGGTATGATGTTATAACCCTTGGAATGAAGATAGGAGGGGACCCATTGGGCCGCCTTTCCGGGGTCCCTCGACATCCCGTAAACCGCAATCGTATTGTACCGCTCGAAGATGTTTCTCAGGAGCTCGAGCGTTGCCATAGGAACCTTCCTCTGCAGTACTTATGTGATCCCCCGGGGGTTAAATTTGTCAGTCGGCGCCTTCTTTTTTCCGGGAGGCAATCAGGCATACATCATAACCTTCATAAGGAACAGGCCGGTCTTCTTCATGGTCAAGACCAGCGATTGTAATGAACCCGTGAAGTGTCGTAACGGTTCGCCCGGGTCTTTTCCTCCGCCGGATAACCGACGGGGATAATCGAAAGCGGCACAATCGTCTCCGGCGCACCCAGGAGCTTTCGCATCCCCTTGACGCGGTCATCCATCGGATACACCCCCAACCACACGGTTCCCAAGCCTCTCGCCCGGGCGGCCACGAGGATGTTTTCCGTCGCCGCCGAGCAGTCCTGAACCCAGAACCCCTTGAAATTCTCACGCTGTAAATCCCCGCAGATAACAATGGCCACCGATGCCTCCCGGAGGGGTTGCGAGAAGGGATGAAACTTCGGTATCTCATCGAGTGTTTTGCGATCGTTGATCACAATAAACTGCCAGGGCTGCTGGTTTCCGGCGGAGGGCGCGCTCATGGCTGCCTCCAGAAGTTCCTTGACGACAGCTTCAGGTACGGTTTTGTTCGTGTATTTGCGTATGCTTCTTCTCGTCAAAATAGCCTCCATGGCGTCCATCTTTGTCACCTCCCTACTATCGCGCCCTGATCTTCCATCATCTTCCCCTCAATAACGAAACACCGCCGCCAGGGGTTCCATCTCCGGCATTTCTTCCTTTTTCATCATGTAGACGGTCCCGGCATTTAGAAGGGTCTGAATCACGGCGAGGTCGACGAGGTCCTCATCGCCGGAGGCAAACTTCTCCCGCAGGATGACCTCACCGGTATCGGGCCGAAATGAACCCCACTGCTGTGTACTCACCGTGGCAAAAAGGATGCCTACCCGGCCGTGGTGGGCCGCGGGTACAATTTCCTTGATGTTGTTCGATGCCAGCCCCGTCCCGACGGACTGCCGGTACTGAGCGCGCGCATCGTCCTGTCTCTTCTGAAAATAGGGTTCCACAATGGCCCAGGCCTGCTTCCGTAGTTCTTCGACGCTCAGACCTTCGGGATTTCCGGTGATGGCCCTGTCGACCAGGTGCGGATAAGAATTAATCTCACGGTATATGGGGAAGAGATAATCGACGCCGGCAAAAACGAGGGGCGCCTTTTTGTCCTTCAGTATACCGTGGAGTCCTCGATCGATCTGCTGGCAGAACCTCAACGTGTCCTCCTTTGTATAGGCAGCCCATTCAATCGATCCCCGGGCCTGGGACGAACCGGATCCAGAAGGCCGGTTCAGTCGCTGCTTCTCCAGAAAATCGTATTTCATGGCATCAATGATGTTTTTCGGCACCCCCTCCAGCACCATTTCACTGACGCTGAAGCGGCTGCCTTCGAGAAATCTCACGTCTTTCTGGCTGAGGGCCAGTACATAAAACTGCCCGTCGCTGCTGTAGAGGGAAAGAAGGGGCTTGATATGAAAACGGTCCGCCACGAAGACGAGTTCAGGGAGGCCAACGGGAAGACGATAATACTTGAAATCCTTCGAGGACAGAAAAACGGCCAGTCCTTCACCCTGCTGCTTCCAGAGCGGCGTGTTTTTGACAAGGGCCTGGGCCGGTTCCATGAATTTCTCGACGTCCGCGGCGCGAACACCGCCCGCCTGCAGCTTTTCCTCCGCCTGCCGGAGCAAATTCTTCAATCGGATGGGGTTTTGCTGACCTTCGGCAGCCCCGCGATGGGTGGGCATGTAAAGGGTGACACAAGACCCTTCATGCTTCATCATCATCAGCGTCTTCAATTCTTCTCTCGGCAAAACGTTCATAGGACCTCCTTCTGGACTTTTGTTCATAACGACTGCGAACCGAGCACCCTGTTTTTCGTCTTTGGGGCGTCCGGCACAGCGCCTTAGAAAGAAACAACTTCCCGCCTGACCGAAACGGCCAAATCGGGCTTGTCGGTAATCACGCCGTAAATCCTCGGATCAGACAAATACCTTTTCAATTTTCTCCGGTCATTCACCGTCCAGACGATGAGGGGCTTTGCGTTCTTCTCAGCCATGCGGAAAAAGGTATCGTCGAGCGCCCTCCAGTTGGGAACCCAGAAATCCGCCTCCACACGACTGATTTCACGATGGAAATTTTTCCCCAGGATGAGCCCCGCTTTGAGTGCCGGGAAGAGGCTCTTGATGGAACCGAGAGAGGCCTCATTGAAAGAGGTCAGGGCAAAATCCGAATCATCGAGAAAGGCCCGCATGAGCAAAACCACATCTGTCTCATACCCTTCCTCCTTCAATTCCGCATTGAGTCTGGTCTTCCCGCGCGTGAAGACCAGAACTTCCTCAAGGGTGGGGACATGAAAGCCTTTCTGGCCGGCAAGACGCTCAACGGCCTCGTATGTCAGCGTCCCAATACGCTTCCCCTGAATCTCTTCATTATGGTGCGTGATGAGGACATGATCGGCCGTTCGCCTCACGTCAAACTCGATCATATCTGCCCCCATCTCGATGGCTCTCTCGAAGGCCCGCAGGGTATTTTCCTTCTCGTGGGCTGAGGCGCCCCGATGGGCAATAATGATTTTTATTTTTTTTCCGAACACGCTTTCCTGTCCGTTCAAAAGGGATCTGTGATCCCGCTCAGCCCCGGATCATGATCAGAAGCATCTTGAATTTCTTCAGTGCTTTAAGGGCGTGGGGCTCCCGGGCTGGCATGATGATCATGTTGCCCTTCTTCAGGCGAAAGGGCTTGCCGGAGATGACGATCTCGACCTCTCCGCCGAGGATGCACACCATGGCATCATAGGGCGCCGTATGCTCGCTCAGTCCCTGCCCCCTGTCGAAGGCAAAGAGTGTCACCGTGCCGGTTTTCCTGTTGACGAGGGTCCGACTGACGATGGATCCCTTCTGATATTCGACGAGTTGCTGTAATTCATGCACCTGCCCCCTTATGTCAACTTCTTTCTCAGGAACGGGTTTTTTCGCTGCCATGGATTTTCCTTCTTATAAAAAATATTGGAATGAAAAGGCCTTTATAATCTTGCTCCGGGATGATGTCACCGGCATCAGCCCGGCAATACGACAGGGGACGTTATTTTCCTTTCTTCGATTTTTGCGGGATTTTTGAATGCGGAAATGGCGGTGATCAGCAATATCACCTCTTTCAGGTGCTTGAGAAACCGGGCATCACGCATGATCAGGCACGAGTGAAAAACCGGTTGGAGAGTAAAGACCATGTCCTGCCGCCGCGGGGTTGCGGATATGGGACATTTCATTGATTTATTATTACTAAAAATTACACCTATTGTCAATCATCAGTACATGCCGATGACTGCTTAAAAAGGCTGAAAATTGAAACATTTTGATATAAATAATGATCGGGGACTGCCCCGGGGGTCGTCATTTCAAGAAGAGCGCATGCAAAGCATGCAGGGCGCCTCCTGCCGGGAGGTCTCCTGTCGGGTATTTTCATGTCGGGGGTCTGCGTCTTTTTTAAGGCTGGTGCAGGTCTTTCTCATCAAACGGATGTCCTGATCGTTACGAGGAGGTACGAGCTCATGGACAGGGAGTTCAAAGACAAATTCACAAAACTGTGGAGCCGTTTCTTCGACGGGGCCGATCTGCCTGTTGCCTTTTTCTACAGCAACGACGAAGGAAAGGGGGCCCGGTTGAAACCGCCCTCCGGTCACCGCTGCGTTGTCGCCGACATCATGAAGGCCCTCAGGGGAAAACCCGTCCTTCTCGGCGCAGACACCATCGGATGCGCCGGCGGCAGGCGATACTTCGGTTATGCCGAGGCCCTGAGACCTCACTTTGAATACTTCCTCTCCTACGGCATCCCCGGCCAGGTAGAAGGCGAGCGATACAAGAAAACCCCGGAGCTGGTGAAGTCCATCATGAAGCACCTTCCGCAATTCAGAGCGCCGGGGAAATACATCGTCTTCAAGCGTTGGGACACCCTCGACGCCGAAGATGACCCGGAAGCGGTCATCTTCTTTGCCCGTCCCGATGTCCTCGCCGGATTATTCACGCTCGCGAATTATGACGAAGCCGCGCAGAACGTCGTCTATGCCCCCTTCGGCCCCGGCTGCGGAACCATCGTTTCTTACCCTCATCTGGAAAAAGATTTTGAAAACCCCAGGGCCGTATTGGGGATGTTTGATGTTTCCGCTAGACCCTGCGTCCCGACGGACGTGCTCACCTTTTCCGTACCCATGAAACGGTTCACCCGCATGATCAGCAACATGGAGGAGAGCTTTCTCATCACGGACTCATGGCGCAAGGTCCTGAAAAGGATCCGCTCGGGTCACGGGAAAGCCTGAGGAGGGGAAGAGGAACTGCCCGTGCAATGGATATGCTTCGGGCATTCAAAGAAAAAAGGGGGCCCGACTGGGGGACCCCGAGTGGTTTTTCGGAAGAGCCGTCTGCGCCGGAAAGACTCAAAATTCAACGGCCTATAGTGTGCGGCGCCTTTCTCTTGTCTCCTGACAGTCAATACAGAGCGTGGCCGTCGGTTTCACTTTCAGACGCTTCTCTGAAATCTCGCCATCGCAATCCAGGCAGACGCCATAGATCCCCTGTTCGAGGCGCTCCAGCGCCTCTATCAGTTCTGCGACCTGTCCATCGTCCCTGGCCTTGAAGAGGAGATTCAGATTCACCTCGAACTCGGCTGCTGCCTGGTCGATGAATTCCACGGGTTTCTCACCATCGTTCCCCCAAGTCCCGCGTCCCGATGCAACGACTTTCTCAGCCAGTTTTTTCTCAATCATCTTTTTGAAAAATTCCTGTTTTTTGAGATTCAAAAAAATGCCTCCACTCACAAAGCTGTGTTGATGCTTCTTGACTGTAAAGATATCTTAAAGAGGCTTGACATTCACGGCGGCCGGTCCCTTCTCGCCTTCCGAGATATCGAAGCTCACTCGCTGTCCCTCGCGCAGGGTCCTGAATCCGCCGGCCTGTATAGCGCTGAAATGGACGAAGATGTCGCCCCCCCATCTTTCTCTATAAATCCGAAACCCTTCTTCTCGTTAAACCACTTCACCGTACCTTGAGCCATACTGAAAACTCCTTTCTCTTTTTTTCCCCCTCTGCCGCAGCCGCGGTCCGTAAGACAATAATGCCGGCTAAAAAACAAAAAAAGACTTCATGGAAGTCTTTATCCCGGGAAAGGGGACTTTTTCGAGCATGGGGCCCGAGGGCGCTCATATAGAAAAAAATCGAAAAAATGTCAATACTTAATTATTACAAAAAAATATCAGGAAAAACCTGTCAATTCACAGGTAACCCCCGTGATCACAAGCCCGCCCGAATACCTGGAACGGTATTTCAAAACCTTTTATATCGATGAGTTACGGTGGTTTCGTATGCCCAGGCAAACAAGGAGGACCAGGGCCAACAGGATCAGGGCCATCCCCGACATCTCCGCTGAGGAGGGCCTCTCACCGAGCTCGATGGACGCCGAGACGACGCCGATGACCGGTGTAGCCAACGTCCCCATACTGGCCATCCCGGCGGGCAGTTCCCTGACGGCAAAAAACCACAGGAGATGGGCGATGGCGCTTGTGAAGACGATATTATAAAAAAGCGCAGCCGTAAAGTAGGGGGTCCACTGAATGGGTGGCGAGGATATGACAAAAGCAACGATCGACAGGGGGATGGCACCGAAGAGCATCTGCCATGCCGTTACCGAAAGGAGATCAAAGGTGCCTCGCCTTCGCATGATCTTGAGCGTTATGGCGCTTCCGGCCCAGGTGAGTCCGCCGAGGACGGCCAGAGCCTTGCTCATGGTTGTCCCCGCGAGATGCCAGGGCTCGAGGATGATGGCGAGTCCCGAGAAGGCCATGAATACGGCGATCCACTGCATGCCACGGACACGCTCGGAAAGGATCGGCCAGGCGAGCAACAGCACCCAGAAGGGCATGGTATAGACGAGGACGGCCGTTTTCCCGGCGGCACCACTCTCCAGCGCCCACGTCGAAAGCCCGACGGCCCCCGTTGTCGTGAGAAGCCCGAGCACAATCGTCATGGGCACGTCCCGGGGACGAACCCCCTGCCCCCTGTAAAAAAGAAGAAGAAAAAGGCAGAGGGCGCCGAAAACGCTTCGGAGGGCTGAAAAATCGAAGGCGCTGGCGTAACGCAGGGATTCCTTCGCAATCACCCAGTTGTACCCCCAGATGAGCGCCATGCCGGCCAAGGCGAAAACGGCGAGTTTTATGGATTTATTTGCGTCCTTCAAGGCCAATTTTCCCCCAGCAGAGGGAGGTTGGATGGAGGTCGGGCACCCCGTTTCTTAAGACAATTCGGCACGTAAATCCAACGTAAAAAAAGATCGCCGGGTGAGGCATGATCCCGGCGATAAGAAACAGATGCGGGGGCTTTTTTTGACAGCGCTTTTTTTGATACGGAAGATCTCATCCTCTACAAAGGGGCCGCCCTGGGAATGGATATCATGATCCGGTTCACCGGGCGGAAACCCCTGATCACTTCTTCCGCTTCCCGTGCGCCTTCCGGAGCTCCGCTGCCATCTCTTTGATCTCGGTGAGGCCCCTCCGCATCTCAGCCCATCCGTACCATAAGGCGTAGTCCGGGTTGGCGTGAAAAGCCCCCATGAAGCTCCTCATCCGGTGTTCCATGAACATCAGGTAGAGTTTCTGCTCTATCGATGTCGGCGCCTCGTGGAAAGTCAGGAGATCTGGGAATT
>JAPLJU010000077.1 GCA_026388445.1 Deltaproteobacteria bacterium | reverse complement strand
CGCCTGTGAGCGTCGCTTCGTCCACGAAAAGATCCTTCGATTCAAGGATCAGGCAATCTCCGGGAATGACATCGCCCGCGTTGAGGATGATGATGTCCCCGGGAATCAGTTCTTCAACGGGAACATCCGCCGGCTGGCCGTCCCTCAAGACCTTGGATTGGATCCGGACCATGGCGAGCAACTTTTCGACGGCGTGAACGGCGGCCCTTTCCTGCCAAAAACCTAAGAGGCCGCTGACCACAACGATTGCCAATATGATCAGGGTATCCACGGGATCATGAAGGAAAAAAGATAGAAGCGCAGCGAAAATAAGGATGAGGATGATCGGGCTTTTGAACTGGGCAAGCAATAGCGTCAGGTCGTCGGTACGTTTTTTCGGTAATATCCGGTTCGGACCGAAATGGATCAGGCGCTCCTTGGCTGTCTGAGACGAAAGTCCATGGCGGGTCGTTCCAAGACGATCGAGGAGTGCCTCGGGGGGAATACTCCAGAAATTTGAAGAATTTTTATCCATATCGACATACGGTCTTCAGGGCAAGAGGATGGCGGGCAACTTCATTTCTCATGAGTCATTAAAGGAACAATATCATTCATGGGGCCGGCTTGCTGTCTTCTGACTTTCCGATGTTTTTTACAGCCCCGTAAATATCGGAGGTCATCTGTCTGGATACCTGTTCCATGGCCCGGCCCATTCCCCGGGCGAAGGCGCCCGGTGTCGTGGCGTCGAGCGGCTCGAGGGCACGATATCCCCTCTGAAAGAGCACTCCTTTGGAGGGATTCCGCTGTGACCGATCCAGGAGCGTGATATCGAGGGCGAGGCATGCCTTCCGGCTTCCTTTTTCCTCGATTTCCAGGAATTCTTCGATGCGGCCCTGCAGGACGAACCGCGCATCGGCCTCATCGTATTCAGAAAAGACGGCTTTGAATAGACCGCCTCTTTTGAGATCGCGCAGTATCAGGTCGGTGACGATGTCCGGAGGGGTTGCCTTCCAGCGATGGTAGGCATAGGCGTTGAGCACGGAGGGGCCGGACCGGTAGAGCATGTCCGTCGAATTAAAAGCCTGGGCGGCGGAGAAGCGGTCAACCCTCATGAGCTCGTTTAACTGCGTGAGATTGTTGAAGACGGGGGGTGCGTATTCCAGGGTGTAATTCTCGAAGGCCCTGCCCGGAGATCTCCCGGTCGTGCAGGCGGGTATCAGAAGAAGCAAAAGTATCAGGGTCAAGACCATTCCTGATGAAGAAGACATCCAGAATGTCTTTTTAAAGCAGAGGGCACCTTTCATCATTTCTTGCAGTCCTTTCTGCCGTCGATTTATTCACTGCGGCCCGTCGGGGGCGGGCTGCTGAAAAAAAGATCCGAGGGGTTATTGCTCAGCCTGTCGAGAAGCCGCTCAAGATTTTCCGATGCCCGTCTCAAGCTCTCGTTCGTTGCCCGGATCTCGAGGGACATCGCGCGGGTCCTCCGGTCCAGGTTTTCGACAAGCCGGTCGGCCTTTCCGGCGGTTTGAGCCAGTTTCATCTCGCCGAGTTCATCCCTCGTTGTCTTCATCAGCATTCTCGCCTCGATCAGGGTGGCTTTCGTTTCACCGAGCACATCCTCGAATTTCCCCTCCGCCATGGCCTTGTCGACCTTACCGATGGTCGAATCGAGGTTTGCCGTCACCGATTCCAGGTTGACCATGATGCTTTGCGTTCTCGGCCCGCCGAAGAAGTTTTCCGCGGACCTGACGGCCGATTCCATCCGGCCCGAGAGGGTGCCGAAGTCGATCTGTTGGATCTTTTCGATGATGTTATCCACGCTGGAAAGAATCTGCCGGATCTCGGAAGGACGGGACGAAATGATCGGGTACTCGGAAGGAAAATCAATTTTGGGAGACCGAGGCGGTTCCGCGGGGTCTATGCGGTCTAGTTCAACGAAGGCGACTCCCGTGATGCCGGCGGTTTTTAGTTCCGAAACGACGGTCTTTTCGAGTTCACCCCGCAGATTGATCTTCATGACGACTTCGATAAGTCTGTTGTCCGGCGCCACGCGGATTTTCTTTACCCTTCCGATGTCGACCCCGCGGTACTTCACGCCTGAATCCACCTGAAGGCCTTGCACGGACTCGTCAAAATAGGTCACATAGGTATCTCCCTTTTCGAAATATTTCGATGCGCCGAGCCAGAATATGACGCCGGCCCCGATGATGATCCCGATACTCACAAAAAGACCGATGACAAGATGGGAGGGTCTCCTAGCCATTTTGAATTTCACCTTTTCCGGTTTTTGGGGGTTGTCGGTTGAAAAAAGCAATCACCCGCGGGTCCCTCGAGTGCTCTTTCAGCTCATGCGGGTTCCCCTCGGCGATGATGCCCTGTGCGTTTTTATCCAGCATGATGACCCTCTGGGCGATGTTCATGATTGAAGCGAGCTCATGGGTTACGATCACCATCGTGGTTCCCATGGTTGTGTTGATTTCTTTGATGAGAAAGTCGAGTCCGGCTGCCGTGACGGGGTCCAGACCCGACGAGGGCTCATCGAAGAAGAGGATGGAGGGGTCGAGGGCCATGGCCCTGGCGAGGGCGGCCCTCTTCTTCATTCCGCCGGATAATTCAGCCGGCATATGGTGTTCATATCCTGCGAGGTTCACCAGACCGAGCTTCATTTTCACGACGTGATCGATGATCTCCGGAGGGAGATGCGTGTACTCGCTGATCGGAAGCCCGATGTTTTCCGATAGGGTCATGGAACCGAAAAGGGCACCGGACTGGAAGAGGACGCCGATCTCCATGCGGAGCCTGTGACGCTCCTCATCGCTCGCCTTGGCAAGGTCGATCCCCTTGACAAGGACTCTCCCCTCGCAGGGCTTGAAAAGCCCGATCATGTGCTTCATAAGAACGGTTTTCCCGCAACCGCTCTCACCGAGAATGACGAGGACCTCCCCGGGAAATACCTCCAGGTTGACCCCCTCGAGGATCGTATCATCGCCGAACCGCGCCGTCAGCCCCTCGACGATGATGATCGGGTCCTGTTCAGGTACGGCCACGTGATCCCCCTGCCAGCGGAATGCATGTTATTCAATCCTTCATTCATGCACCGGTTTATGACCACTGGACATAATAAAGCATGATCGCAAACGCCGAATCCGCAACGATGATCAAAAAGATCGATGAGACAACTGCTGATGTGGCCGCAGCGCCCACCGCCTCTGCGCCGCCCCGCACCTGGAGACCCCGCTGGCAGCTGATTCCCGAAATGAGGGCGGCGAAGACCACGGACTTGATAAGACTGGAGGCGAAATCAAAAAGAGTAACGCTATTCACAGTCTGCTGGATGTAGGTGTGGATGGTGAGGTCAAGCCCTGTGATACCGACAAGAAGTCCCCCGACAATGCCGAAGACGTCCGCGTAGAGGGTCAGAATCGGGACGACGATCATGGCGGCCAGCACCTTCGGAACAGCAAGAAACTGCGTCGGGTCGAAACCCATGGTGACAAGAGCATCCACCTCCTCATTGACCCTCATCGTGCCGATCTCCGCCGCGAAGGCCGATCCGGAGCGTCCGGCCACAATGATGGCCGTCATCATAGGTCCCAGCTCCCTGATGATGGCGATTCCGACGAGCGATGCCACATAGATGTTGGCCCCGAATTGCTTGAGCTGCAGGGAGGACATGAAAGCGATGATGAGCCCCATCAGCAGGCTCAGGAGGCTCAGGATGGGGAGGCCGTCCACCCCGGCTCTCTTAACATAGAACAGGACATCGTCCCACCGGACGAGGCGCGGGTTCCGAACGGCGTGGAATAGGGCATCCAGTATCTCTCCGACGAAGATCAGGATCCGGCGCATGTCTTTATAAAATGCAAAGCTGGCCTCGCCGATTTCCTCCAGGAGATATTCGCGTTTTTTTTCCGTTTTGACGGAAGGGGTGGTAAGGGCTTCGCGGTTGATGAGCCCCATGATGCGGTGGACCTCATCCGGCATATTGTCGAAAGAAAAAGCGATGGCTTGGGACTTTGCCCGGCCCTCCAGCTCCAACAGGATGAGGGCTCCCGAGCTGTCCAGGTATTCAATATTGGTCAGATCGACGATCAGTTCTTTTGGCTTCAGGTCACTCAGACGTTTACGGATCTCTTCTGTGTACAGGCTGATGCTGTCGAGGGCGATCCGGCCCGACAGGAAGAGCTTGATGGTGCCTCCCCTTTCCCCCCGGACCTGTACGAGATCGTTTTTTCTTTCGCCTGGCTCAGCCATCGACTTCCAATCAGGGGTTGAAATTGATCTCCAGAAACTCCGCCTCGGTGAGGCCCCAGTTACGCTGAACCTCCGTTGAAAAATAGCCCAGGACGAGGAGACCGAGAAGCTTGCCTTCTTTCACCAGGGGGGAGCTGATGGCGAAGATCTTCGTGCCGTCCTGCAGGAACAACCTTGTATGGACGATCCTCTTCTCACGAAGGGATTTTGTTATCGATTCGTAGTGAGAATAATCGATGCCTCGTGAAGGCTTCCGCGGGGAAGTGGACGTAATCGAAATGCCGTTTTTGTCCAGGATCGCGACACCGCAGGAAAATGGCTTTCCAGTCTGCTCCGCCTCGGCGCAGGCTCGCATCAGCACCGTCTCAACCTGCTTCTGGTTTCCTTTCAGGAGGGCATCCGCAAAGAGGGGAGAGAGCTTTTCGATATTGTCCCGAACTTCTTTTTTAAAGGCGACGGCGGCGTTACTCGGGGGATGCGCTGGTTGACAGGCGGACAGGGAAAGAAAAAGAATGAGAAATGAGCAGAGCAGAAACAAGCCACTTGCGTTCCGATCCATTTTTTCTAAATGGCATCCTCTCATTCATCCTTCCTGAGGGCAGTGGATTTCCGTAACATGAGAAAACTAACATAAAAAAGGGCGTGTGACAATTGAAAGGATGCCGGGTTGCTCCCGGCATCCTTTGGGGGAGGGCATATGGAGAGTTTATCAGCGGTCTTTCAGGATGGCGCCGGTGCTCGCCGAGGTGACGAGGCTCGAGTAACGTGAAAGGTATCCCGACTGTATGGCCGGCGCCCGGGGCTTCCAGGCATTCTTCCGCCTCCTCAGCTCCTCGCTGTTGACTTTTAAAGTGAGTTTCCGTTTCGGGATGTCGATGGTGATGAGGTCCCCTTCACGGACGAGCGCGATGAGTCCGCCCTCCGCGGCTTCCGGGGAGATGTGGCCGATGGCGGCCCCGCGGGACCCACCGCTGAAGCGGCCGTCGGTGAGCAGGGCTACGGATTCCCCGAGGCCCATGCCTGAAATGGCTGACGTGGGAGCGAGCATCTCCCTCATCCCCGGGCCACCCTTCGGTCCCTCGTAGCGGATGACGATAACGTCGCCGGCCTTGATCTTTCCGTCCAGGATGGCTTTGGTCCCTTCCTCCTCACTGTCGAAAACCCGGGCCCGACCTTTGTTCACGAGCATGCCGGGTACTACGGCGGACTGCTTCACCACGGCGCCCCCAGGGGCAAGATTGCCCCGGAGGATGGCGATACCCCCTTCCTGGGTGTAGGGGTTTTTGAGGGGACGAATGACCTCGTTATTGAGGACGCGGGCGGCCTTCAGGTTCTTCCCGACCGTCTCTCCCGTGACAGTGAGCGCCTTTTCGTTGATCACACCCAGCTTGCTGATTTCTTTCATCACGGCCTGGACGCCTCCGGCCGCATCGAGGTCCTCGATGTGGTGTGCGCCGGCGGGGCTTAACTTGCACAGGTTGGGGGTTTTTTCGCTGAGCTTGTTGAAAAGGTCGAGATCGAGTTTGATGCCCGCCTCATGTGCAATGGCCGGGAGGTGAAGGACGGTATTCGTGGATCCGCCCAGGGCCATGTCAACGGCGATGGCATTTTTGAACGCATCGAGCTTTGCAATGTTGCGGGGTTTGATATTCTTCTTTAGGAGTTCCAGGATCTTGATGCCCGCTTTCTTGGCGAGGCGGACGCGGGCGGCGTGGACGGCGAGGATCGTACCGTTGCCCGGGAGTCCCATTCCCAGGGCCTCGGTCATGCAGTTCATAGTGTTGGCCGTATACATGCCGGAGCAGGAACCGCAGCCGGGACAGGCGCAATCTTCAATTTTCCGCAGCTCATTCAGGGTGATCTGACGGGATTTTACCCTTCCCACACCCTCAAAAACGCTTATGAGATCTACCTTTTTCCCTTCCATGGAGCCGGCAAGCATGGGTCCGCCGCTGATAAAAATGGCCGGGATGTTCAGGCGAAGAGCGGCCATGAGCATGCCCGGGATGATCTTGTCGCAGTTAGGGATAAACACCAGCGCATCGAAGGGATGGGCCACGGCCATAATCTCGACGGAGTCGGCGATGAGCTCGCGGCTGGCCAGGGAATATTTCATCCCCCTGTGGCCCATGGCAATCCCGTCGCAGACGCCGATCACGGGGAACTCCACCGGGGTGCCTCCTGCCATGCGGATGCCCGATTTGACCGCCTCGCAGATGATATCCAGGTGAATGTGGCCGGGCACGATTTCATTGGCGGAATTCACCACGCCGATGAGCGGCCGGGCGATTTCCTCGTCCGTGTAACCCATGGACTTGAAAAGGGACCGATGGGGTGCCCTCTCGAGACCTTTCTTCATCAGGTCGCTTCTCATATAGGCTCCTTACTTTTTCTTTCTTCTATCGGGTCTCAGGCTGCGGACAGCGGCGCCGGCCTGCCACATCTCGGAGTTGCGCATCTGGGCTAGTTCTTTTTCCAGTCTTTCCCTATAATCAGGGGCGCTGTTGGCCTCAAGAACGATCTTCGTTTCCACCCCTGAGGTGACTCGTTTGTAGAGCTCCTCGAAAACGGGCGCCACCGCATCGCGGAAGCGGTTTTTCCAGTCGAGGGCACCGCGCTGAGCCGTGGTGCTGCAGTTGCCGTACATCCAGTCCATGCCGTTTTCGGCGACGAGTGGCATGAGGCTCTGAGTGAGCTCCTCCACCGTTTCATTGAAAGCTTCGCTGGGGCTGTGGCCTTTCTTGCGGAGCACGTTGTACTGGGCCTCCATGACGCCGGCGAGACATCCCATGAGCACCCCCCTCTCCCCGGTGAGATCGCTGTACACCTCATTTTCAAAGGTCGTCGGGAAGAGGTATCCCGAGCCGATCGCCATACCGAGGGCAATCGCCCTCTCCCGGGCCCTTCCCGTGGCATCCTGGAAGACGGCATAGCTCGAATTGATACCGCTTCCCGCGAGAAAGTTGCTCCGGACGGTACGGCCAGCACCTTTCGGCGCCACGAGTATCACGTCGATGTCGGCGGGGGGGATAACATCGGTCAGATCCTTATAGGTGATGGAAAATCCATGTGAAAAATAGAGGGCCTTCCCTTTTGTCAAGTAAGGTTTGATGGTCGGCCACAGGGTCTTCTGCCCGGCATCGGAGAGCATGTATTGGATGATGGTGCCGCGCTTCGCGGCCTCTTCGATGGAAAAGAGGGTCTTGCCCGGTACCCACCCGTCCTTTGTGGCCTTCTCCCACGTGGTGCCCCCTTGCCGCTGACCGATGATCACCCGGATGCCGTTGTCTCGCATGTTCAGGGACTGCCCCTGTCCCTGGACGCCGTATCCGATTACCGCCACCGTCTCGTTCTTCAGGATCTGGCGCGCCTTTTCAAGCGTCATCTCCTCGGAGGTAATGACCTCCTCCAGCATACCGCCGAAATTCATCTCTGCCATGATGCCCCTCCTTAGCAGACTGTCTATCAGTTTTTTCTTTCCAGAGCCGCAATCCCCGTTCTTGCAATATCGTCGACCCCCAGCGCTTTGAGCTTCTCCAAAACACGGTCCACCTCGTCCTTGGAGCCCGTGTATTCCAGGACGCAGTGATCCGTGTTGAAGGTGATGATCTTGCAATTGAGGGTGTTCACCGTCCGGATCACGTCGGACTTGCTCGCCTCCGTCAGGTTCATGCGGATGAGGACCATTTCCCGCTTGATCGTCTCCACGTCGGTAAGATCCTCCACCTTGACGACATCGATCAGGCGTTCGAGCTGTTTCTCGATCTTCGAAACGGTCGATTTCGTCTGGATGGTGGTGAGGATGATCTTCGAAACGTCAGGGTTCAGCGTGACGTCGACACAGAGACTCTCGATGTTGAACCCTTTTCCGCCCAGTGTGCCGGCGACCCTCGCCAGCACGTCCGGCTTGTTGTGCACGAGAAGTGAGATGATGCGTTCCTTTTTCTTGTCCATAACCTCCTACCTTTCTCAAATGACGAATTTGGCGCTGATCAATGCAACGGATCAGCGCCCTTCTTTTTGAAGCCTGTCCTTAATTGATCATCTCCCGCGTTCCGAGCGTCATTTCACTGATGGAAGCCCCGGGCCGCACCATGGGGTAGACGCACTCCTCGCGGCAGACCTGGAAGTCCATGAGTACCGGCTTCGGGATGGAAAGCCCCTTCTTCAGCGTCGGTTCCACCTCGTCCGGCTTCTTCGCCCGCAGCCCCACCATCCCGTAGGCCTCGGCAACCTTCACGAAGTCCGGCTGATGGCTCATGTCGGTGTGGGAGTATCGCTTGCCGTAATAGAGCTCCTGCCACTGGCGGACCATGCCGAGATAGCCGTTGTTGAGAAGGACGATCTTGACGGGAACATTATACTGGACGGCCGTGGCCATCTCCTGGATGTTCATCTG
>JAPLJU010000012.1 GCA_026388445.1 Deltaproteobacteria bacterium | reverse complement strand
GGTCCTTCTTTTCGTAAAGGATTGTCTTGTAATCCATTTTCCTCTCCTTCCATGCATTTCGTGGCTACTTCTTTGAATATTTATCGACCAGGACGAATTTCTGAACCTTACCTGTCGGGGTACGCGGTATATTGCCTTCGGACCAGATGATTCTTTTCGGGATTTTAAACCCGGAAATTTCACCCTTGCAGAAGGCGACAATATCTTCATCTTTTACGGCAACATCCGGTTTCTTGACAATGACCGCTGCAACAATCTCACCCCACTTTTCATCAGGAAGTCCGATGACGGCGCAGTCGGCCACGGCCGGGTGGGCCATGAGGGTGTTTTCAACATCCGCGGCGAATACATTTTGTCCACCCGTGACAATCATGTCCTTCGTCCTTCCGGCGATAAATAAGTATCCTTCCTCGTCGAAATACGCCAGATCCTCCGTGTGACACCAGCCATTCTTGAAAGTCTCCTTTGTTTTCTGCGGATTCTTATAATAGGCCGACGTCCCGCTGGTGGATTTCGCGATGATTTCCCCGATCGTGCCTGTCGGTACATCCTTCCCCGAAGAATCCACGATTCTGACTTCGTTCCAAGGAGATACTTTCCCCTGGGAGGCCGGCTTCCTTTCTTTGTCCGCGGGGCTTGCGTTGATGATGATCGCTGTTTCCTGAAGACCGTAAAACTCGTAAAGGGTCTTGCAGATCCGTTTTTTGACCTGTTCCTGCACGGGTATCGGGAACGCTGCTCCCGCGAAGACGAGCCCCCGCAGAGAGCTCAGATCGTATTTCTCCAGATCAGGCACTGCCAGAACAAATTGCGCCATCGTGGCCACCCAGTTGGATATGGTAACTTTTTCAGCCTGTATGACCTCCAGGACCCTCTTCGGCTCGAAGTTCATGGTGACGATCTTCGCGCCGTTGTAAATCGCCGCACCCATCCAGGCGAATCCCACCCGTCCGAATATGGGAAATACGATCAAAGCAACATCGTCTTCACGGACATGGAACATCATGGTCATATCAATGATCACAAGCGCGTTGTTGTAGTGTGTCAGCATGTAGGATTTCGGAAGACCGGTGGTACCGGACGTGAGATTCAGATAGTAATCATCCTCCTCTTTAATCTCGATTTCCGGCTCTACAGGAGAGCCATCAGCAATCAATTTTTCGTAGTCGAGTGCGATCTCCGGGATCTGGCCTCCAAGCCCGACAAAGGTCTTCACGCTGGGAACCTGCTGCCGCACGGCCTCGGCTATCTTTGTGTAAGCCGTTTCGAAGATAAGAGCCTTCGCTTCCGCGTGAATGACCATCTGCACAATCTCCTTGGCCGTCATTCGATAGTTCAAAGGAAGTCCCACAAGACCAATCTTTCCAATAGCAAAGAACGTCTCGATAATCTCCACGCGGTTCGACAGCACGAAGGCCACCATATCCCCCTTCTTGAAGCCCATTTTCAAAAACCGGTCCGCAAGGCGATTGACCCGTTCATTCAGTCGCAGGTATGAGACTCTTTTGCCTGTCGTCACACAGCAGACAGCCTCCTTATCCCGGTACCGGATTGCAGCATTCTTAAGAAGCCGCCCCACAGCCATCGACGTCGTTGCTTTCGGTTCCATACTTTCCTCCTTATTTGATGAAAGTTATCCTGGAGTCGATTGCCTTTACCCCAGGAATTTGCTGCCTGCTTCATGGAACGACAATGGTTATTTCTCGTCTCTCTTTCCGTACTGGCTTTACACCTTGATGATGACCGCCTCACCCTGTGCCAGCCCTCCGCAGATGGATGCAACTCCATAGCCCCCTCCGCGTCGTTTTAATTCATAGGCCATTGTCATGGTGATCCTTGCGGCGCTTGCTCCCACGGGGTGTCCGATGGCAATAGCACCGCCATTCACATTGGTCTTATCCTGAAGTTCTTTCCATTTCTTCGCATTATCCTTGGCAAGGATCTTTGTGGAGACAAGCGGCATGGCGGCAAAGGCTTCATTGATTTCGATGAGCTTCATATCGTCTATGGTTAGTCCCGCCTGGTCCAGAGCCTTTTGAATAGTATAAGCCGGGATAAACGCAATTCCGCGGGGCGCCGTGGCCGAAGCGACGATATTCACGATGGTTGCCAGCGGCTTGAGGCCCTTTTCTTCAGCCTTCTTCCTAGGCATCATGAGAATCGCGCTTGCCCCGGCGCTGATGGGAGGGGCATTTCCTGCTGTCACGGTGGGACTTCCGTATATAGGTTTCAGCTTCGCTAGAGCTTCCATGCTCGTCTTCCGGGGAGACTCGTCTTTGTCGATGACGATGGGATCTCCTTTCTTTTGAGGAATGACGACCGGCATGAGTTCCTCCCCGATCTTGAACTTCCCTTCCGCATAAGCTTTTGCATACTTCTCCTGGCTTCCAAGCGCCCAAGCGTCCTGCATCTCTCTTGTTACACCATATTCCAGGGCAACCTCACCTGCGTCGACGGCGACAGGGGCAAAACCCTTTGCCGTATAGCCGAGCTCAAAAAGGCAATCGATCAGTTTGATGTGCCCTAGTCTCGTCCCCTTCCTCAAACCAGGAGCCAGATGCGGCGTCCGTGGCATATTCTCCGAACCAACGGCCATGGCAATCTCCGCTTCTCCGGCCTTGATGGCCCTCACGCCAAGGCGAAGACAGGTGAGGGATGAACAGCAGGCGCGATCGAGGCTTACGGAGATATTTTCCGCCGGGAAACCCGCAAGCAGTGTGGCCTGTCGGGCGGGCACATCCAGCTCAAGGGCTACCTCCGCAGGGATGCAACTCCCGTAGCTGATATCATCCACTTCTTCAGCCTTGATTCCCACTCGCCGAATAACTTCTTTCATGACCATGACACCGAGATCGATGCTCGGAATATCCGCCATGACGGAGTCAAACCGGCTGAAGGGTGTCCGGACAGCGCTTACGATTACGATATCATCTTTGTTTTTCATTTCTGTATTTCTCCTTGTTCTGCAAATGAATTTATTTCGCCGCCATTCGGATGGCCCCGTCGAGCCTGATGACCTCCCCATTGAGCATTAGATTCTCGATGATGTGCATGGCAAGCCCGGCGTATTCATCAGGTTTTCCGAGCCTCGAAGGGAAGGGGACCATCTTTCCCAAAGCGTCACGAGCGGCTTCCGGCAAAATGGCGAGCATCGGTGTGTTGAAGAGCCCCGGGGCGATGGTCATCACCCGGATTCCGTATTCTGCGCATTCCCGGGCGAGGGGAAGTGTCATACCGACCACGCCCGCCTTTGAGGCCGAATAGGCCGGCTGGCCGATCTGACCGTCGAAGGCCGCGGCGGAGGCCGTGTTGATAACCACCCCTTTTTCTCCGTCTTCGCTCGGTTTGTTGTTTACCATCTGCGCCACGGCAAGACGTGCCACATTGAAGGTCCCGACTAGGTTGATCTGGACCATCCGGTTGAAGGTTGCGAGAGGCATGGGCCCCTTCTTCGAGAGCATCTTGCCCGGGTCCCCGATGCCTGCGCAGTTGATTGCCACATTAATGCCGCCAAAAGTATCTAAGGCCTTCTGAATGGCGGATTGTACGCTCTCCTCGCTTGTGACATCGGTCTTCACGAAAATGACACTATTTCCCAACTCCGAGGCGAGTTTTTCACCTCTTGCCTGGTCGAGATCAAGGATAACGGCCTTTGCCCCCCCTTTTACAAGGTTTCGAATACACGCCTCTCCCAGACCGGAGGCACCGCCGGTGACAATCGCTTTGCAATCTTTAATTTTCATCTCTATCTCCTTTCTAGATTCAATTGCGTATATTTGCTGAATCCGCATCTCTCTCGTCAGAACGAAAGGGGGATTCATGAACGCCGATCGTTAACCCACTCTCCTTACGTATCCCTTCCAGTATTTCTCCCGAAGTTCTCGTTTCAAAATCTTCCCGGCGCCGCTTTTCGGTATGGCATCGAGGAAATCGACGCTCTTGGCACATTTGTAGGAAGCGATCTGCGTCTTGCAGAAGCTGATTTTTTGATTGAGGGCGCTGATCTCAGCCGCAATTTCCTTGCCCGCGCATCGACTTGTAAAAGAGATCCGCTACCCCGTACTCGGTGACTACATACTGGGTGTACATGTGGGGAACGATCACATGAGCGCCGGGAGATAAGCGGGACACGATGGTCGATACCACCTGGCCGTTTTTCAGCTTTCTCGTAGAGGGGAGAACATTGAAGGCCCTGCCGCCCCTGGACCAGGCCGCACCGATGACGAAGTCCAACTGGCCTCCTGCGGCCCCAACAAGGCGATAGTCCACTCGCTCGGAGTTCAGGTGGCCCATGAAATCGACCTCCAAATCCATGTTGATGGCCACGAGGTTGTCAATCTCCCGAAGGAGATAGGGAGCGTTGACATAGGAAGTCGGGTAGAAGACGCAGTCAGGGTTCCGGGTGACGAACTCGTACATGTCGTGGTCGCCCATGCAGAAGCTTGCACAGGTTTTACCCGTATGGATTTTTTTCAGCTTGTTGGTGACGATCCCCTCCTTCACCAGTTGCGGCAGTCCCATGGGAAACATTTCCGTATGCACGCCCAGGTCCTTCTTCCCTTTGTCCCGGAGTAGCCGGATAAGGGCCTCAGGCAGCGTCCCGACCCCCATCTGGATGCAATCCCCGTCCCGGATATACGAGGCCACATGCTGTGCAATCGCAGACTCGATCTCCGTAGGCTCCCCTTTTCTCTTGAACTCGATAATGGGGCTTGAGTGCTCCACGAAATAGTCAAAATCCGACAGAGGCATCCAGTTTTCCCCGTAAACGACGGGCATTTGATCGTTGACTTCCGCAATTACAATATCCGCCCCCCGGATCATCTCGGGTGAGAAGAAGTTCGTCAGTCCTAGATTGACCATGCCCGCTTCCGGTGGGCAGACACAAACCATGGCGACATTGCAGATCCTCCCCATTCTCGCACCGGAGTCGGAGCTGTTGACGGTCTGATAATCCACGAGTCCCGCTCTTGCCAATCCGCGGTTCGCGGCATTGAAGAGCAGCGAGCTGTAGGTGAACGAATCTTTGATGCTTTTCATGAGCTCAACGTCGTAGAGTTTCATCATGCGGACCGGAACGGCATCGATGATCCTGACCCCCTTCAGCTCTCCGGCCCTGTTCAGGAGGGCATCCACAAGATGTGCGGTGGGGGCGCCCAGTGCCAATCCAAAACCCACCACATCTCCGGAGTTGACCTTCTTCACAGCCTCTTCCGCCGTTACGAGTTTGCTTTTATACTCATCCTGCCATGTCATGTAAGTTCTCATACGTTCCTCCTTTTCCTTTAATGAGTGTTTATGCTTAAACCCCTGCGAACAGCAAAACAATCTTCTCCGCTACTTCCGTCATTCCCATTGCCATTTCACAAGCCCATCATCCGACCGATGATGACCTTCATCACCTCGGTTGTTCCCGCGAAAATCGAAATCACACGGGCATCCCTGGCAAAGCGGCAGATGGGATATTCTTCCATGTAGCCGTAGCCTCCATGGAGCTGGACACAGTGATAGGCCACACGATTAGCCAGCTCCGGGATCCAGGCCTTAGCCATGGATACTTTCTTCGTGATGTCTTTTCCCGCCATGTGGTCGACAATAAGAGAATCTATAAAGGTCCGTCCCAGTTCAATCTCTGTCGCCATCTCCACGATTTTGAAGGTGTTGTGTTGAAAGGAGCTTACGGGACTTCCAAAAATCATCCTTTCTTTGCAGTACTTGACCGTCATGTCGAGCATGGCCTCAGCCATGGACTGGGCCATCATGCTCGCAACTAGCCTCTCCTGCTGCAGTTTCTGCATAAGATAATAAAAGCCTTTCCCCTCAACCCCCAGGAGATTTGAGACGGGGACACGGCAATCCTCAAAAACAAGCTCAGCGGTGTCCTGACTGTGCCATCCCATCTTTTCCAGGTGTCTCCCGCGACTGAAACCGGGAGTTCCCGCTTCGACACATACAAGGCTTATTCCCTTGTAACCGGCTTTGGTGTCTGTTTTCGCTACGACGATGACGAGATCGGAAAGAATACCGATGGAGATGAATGTTTTCTGGCCATTCACAACGTAATGATCACCGTCGCGAATCGCCGTTGTCCGAATGGCTGCCAGGTCGGAACCCGTATTCGGTTCCGTCATGGCGATTGCCGTCAGGGTTGAGCCGGATGCACAGCCGGGGAGCCACTTCATCTTTTGCTCTTCACTTCCGAAACTGTGAATATAGGGGACAATGATGTCACTGTGGAGGGGGGCTACGAGACCGGTGATCCCTCGATAGAAGAGTTCCTCGCAGATAGCAACGGAGTATAGAAAATCGGCACCGGGTCCACCATATTTTCCCTCGAGCCAGGGGCACAAAAATCCATTTTCGCCCATCTTGCGCCATGCCTCCCTCGGGACAATTCCATCTTTTTCCCATTGCTCGAATTGAGGTGATATCTCCTTATCTAGAAACTTTTTAAGGGAATCACGGAAAATGATGTGCTCTTCTTTGAACAGTGTTCGTTCCATAGTGTCCTCCTTAAGGCGGGGTTAGCTACGTCTGTAATGGAAGGCCGGTCACTCGATTAACAAAGAACGTTAATGCGGGAACTGACAAAGGTCTGATGTGATGAGAGTGTATAGTAACACTTACTAACTAAAGTATTTTGAGTCTGTCAATATTTTTTTTCAAACCGAATATTTTTTTTAATTCAGGGTACGCTGTAGAGAGTTTTATTCGTGATAACAATGAGATAAAACATTTCGGGACATTTTATGTGGAAGGGCATCATCGGCATTAGGGCTTATCTATAAATGACTGGTGATGGTGTGAATCAGCAATGGCGTAAAATGAAGATATGAGTGATTTCAGTTGATTAAATACCAGCAACGAGAACATGGTTAAGGCAACAAGAAAGGAAGGGCCATTTTTGGCCCTGCCTTTTTACGCCTTCCTGTGAATCTAATTTCAAACCCTTTTTTCTACTTCAAAGGCTTTTCAGCAGCCACATTTTTCACCGGCGATGCGACCAAAGACAAAACATGTATTCAAAAGAGTGCCGCTTCCAGGATATGTGCAGACTGTTTCAGTCACTGCACCCGCGGTATAAACTCGGTAGAGCTTTATCAATCCTGAACGAAACTTGATTTAACAGTGGCAGGTCCCCGGACTGCCGGCAGGGTTTTAAGCGGCTATCTTCTCAACTTGATCTTTCTCGTTCGCGGATAAAGGGGAGAGGCTAATATTTCACGCCAGGAAATATCAAATGATCAAAACCTGCCCCGATACCTCAAAGCTTACTTTTTTTATCGCTTAGAAATATGCTGAAATATAAGTCGTGATCCCATATTCCCGCCAAATACCGGTGTTTTCTTGAATTCCCCTTCACTCTTGCCCGTTTAAGCACAACAAAAGGCCGCCCCCTGGATAAGGACGGCCTTTTAAGACGAAGGGTGCCATACCCTGCCCCTACTGCGCTTCCACCTTCTTCCATGACTTGTCCGGATCGAAGACGGTGATGGCCACCGCGAGTTGCGCTGTCTCTGGCCCGAGGTCCTTCTCGTAAACGACACCCGCGTGGTTCACGATGAAGGTCTTGACGCCGGAGGATCGGTACAGGGCCGGATAGGCCACGATGGCGAATCCGCCGATCATACTCCCGTTCACAATGTAACTGTAGGCACCCCCATTAGCATTCTCCCCCTGGGCCGTGATGATCCTGAAAAAGTAACCGTGATAGGGGGACAGCTGTTCGGCCTCCCGGTATCCTTCAGTTGTCGCGCGGGCAACGAGGGGCCCCAGCGGGCTCAGGGGCTCACCCGGGGCCGCTTCCCAGTACAGGCCGTCCTTTTTCCCCTGCTCGCTCTCGAACTTCTGGGCGTATTCCAAGAGCCGATCGGTATCGCGGTCCAGTACGGCATACTCCTTCTCGGCATCCACGATGGCCAGACAGGTCTGGATCGCGCCGATCTCATTCTTTCCGATCCGGCGGTTGAGGATTTCCTGCCGGCCTTCTTCCGTCTGGAAGTGCCACCGCTTTCCGGTCTTCACGATCGGGACCGGCATGGGCCAGTCGTTCTTGCCGACATATAGAATCCTTTTGTTGTCTCCAGCCTTCTCCAGGCGGTGTGCCTCACCATAGGCCTTCACAAACATTTCCCGGCCCCTCGTGTCGTCCACCTCGTCCCCCGAGGCAATGAGGTCTTTCGAGTCCGGTCCGAAGAGGGCCTCGAGCGCCTTGACGTCATTTGCCCTGGTGGCATCCATCAGGGCTTTCACTGTCGCATCGGGTGACTTGAAGGTCTTCTGCTTTAGTGCGGCCGCCTGGGCCATTCCCTCGGCGCCCGTTATAGCGAGCAGGACAGCAAGCATACCGATCAGGACAATCCGGTATGCTGATCCTTTTTTATCGTGACTCCAGTCTGAAACCATGTCGGTCCTCCATCGATGAGCGCATTTACAATTATGATCGATCGACTATTCCCTGTCGTTTCTCTACTTGCGACCGGGGCCGCCTCCTTCCTGCTTCACGCCTCCCTGTGCAGGCACAGTCTTTTGTGCAGGCGCAGTCTTTTTTGCCGGGGCGGGCTTTGACACGCCGGGTGGTTTCGACGAGCCATTCCCTTTCCCCTTGGAAGAGGAGAGGCTGTCGCGTCCCCGGGCACTTTCCACGCGGGTCTTGCTTCCCTGATCAACCCCATAGATAGTGTTTGCGGGTGCAGGCCGTGAGATGGTTTGGGCCGGTTTGGCTTGCGTTGATGGGCGCGCAACCGTGGCGGGGCCGGGCTTCGCTGCAGGCGCCGGGC
>JAPLJU010000129.1 GCA_026388445.1 Deltaproteobacteria bacterium | reverse complement strand
ATGGGTCCCCCGCCGATGATCCGGTTCAGGATCCCGTGCGTGACGATACCGCGGGCCGCCAGAGCGGGGCTTTCCAAAGAACGCTGCTCCTCTTCCTCCGGTGGGAGGGCTTTTTCGCCGTGCAGGGCTGAAGGGCTTTCGAGGGCATAGGGGATTTTCTCCGCATAGAAGGGGAGGGGCTCAGGCAAGTCAAAGGTGATCCCCGGTCTCAGGGGGAGATCCGTCGTCACCTCGGGATCGACTGCGATCCGGATCCCTCCGCGCGGTTGTCTATTGATATCCGCCGGGGCAATGCCGGTCATTTTTTCGTGATCCATCACCCAGTCGAGGAGGCTTCCGCCCGTCGCTCTGAGCGCGTCGTCCTTCACGCCGGCAATGCCGCTCATGAAGAGGGCCTCCCTGGCGCGGGTCGCCGCGACGTAAAACAGGCGTTTGGCTTCCCCCATCCGGCGATCCTGCTGAAATTTTTTCAGCAGTTGAAAAAGGGGTGTCGGCTCGCCCGTTCGGCGGTCCGTTCCCATGGCAACGAGATATTCTCCCGAGGTGCCGGGAATTCTCTCCAGAAGATAAGCCGGCGGGGCCTGTCCCCCGCTCGACAGGGGACGCCAGTCCAGGAAGGGGATGAAGACGATGTCAAACTCCAGACCCTTTGCCCCGTGGACGGTCATCATCGTGACGGGCGAGCGGGCGGCCATGGGATCAACAGGCTCGTAGAACTTCTTAAGGCGCGACTCCAGGCGGTTCAGGGTCTCCTGGGGGATGCCCTGTTCGGCGTCCTCCAGGACCTGGAAGAACCGGCGGCAGTTTGCGAGTCCCGCCATGCCGTACAGGGCGGCCGTGAGCCTGGGTCCGTCAAGCATCTCCCAGAAGTCCCTGACGACCATTCCGAGGGGATCCCTTCCGCCCCTCTTGAGTGCGTGGTCAATCGCCCTGCGCAGGGCGGTCATCTCCGGGTATTCCTCTGCGGCTGTGAGGATTTTGTCCCGCCAGCCGACGGCGTCCTTAAGGGACGCCGTGTGGAGGAAGTTTTTCCCGAACCAGTTCCAGGGTGAGCGGGTCAGGGAAGCCCATGCCAGGTCGTCATGGGGCCGCGCTATGACACGCGCGATCTGCAACAGGTGCAGGACCTCCGGCCGCTCCGCGAGGAGGAGCCCCTCTTTGACCTGCAGGAGGATGTTTTCTTCCTTGAAGCCCTGGAGATAGCGGTGAAGACGGTTTCTCGTGAAGAGCAGGATGGCCAGGGATTTCCTCCCATCCGTTTCCGTGAGGACCCGCCTTACTTCCCGGGCAAGCCACTTTGCTTCGTTCGCCCTGGATTTCTCCACATCGCCGGTGAAGAGGTTCAGGGAGATCGTTCCCTCCCTCACGGTCCCCGGCGCGGGGACTGAGGCGCTGAAGGGAACCTCATCGGCATCGGCGTTGGGATGAATCATCACCGTATTTCCGAAGAGACCGTTGCACCAGTCGATCAAGCCCTCGCGGGAGCGGAAGTTGGTTGTCAACAGAAGGGATGTGAGGGGAAGTCGTCCCTGGCCGGGCAGGGGAAGTCCGTCCCTGGCTTCCATGAAGAGTCGGACCTCGGCCTTGCGGAACGCGTAGATGGATTGCTTGGGGTCACCGACGATGAAGATCGTGCGGCCGTCACCGGGCTCCCAGCCGCTGCAGAGCCGCTTGATGAGTTCCCACTGGTTACGGCTCGTGTCCTGGAATTCATCGACGAGAAGGTGCCTGACCCGGAAATCGAGATGGAGGTGAAGATCCGTCGGAGGGTCCTCCCTGAGGATACGAAGCGCCGCGTTCTCCAGGCCGATGAAGTCCATGACATGCCGCTTATCGCAGGCCTGATTGAAGGCGGCAATGCAAAGAGCGGAGAGGAGGATGAAGTCCTTGAGGGCCTCCACGTCCGTGGGTTCATCATTCCTGTCGGGAAGGGAGCGAACCTCGTGGAGCATGAGCCTGACTTCCCCCTCGAGGCGACTGATCAAGTCCCCCCAGGGGGTTTTGCCGAAGCCGCTGTAGAAACCGCTGGCAGGGCCGAAGGATTTTCTCGGGGTTCCCGCCCTGGTGAGAAGGGATTCGGCCAGGTGTTTCCACGCCGGCAGTGATTCCCAGCCGGTTCCCGGCAGGGATAGCGGAAGGTGCTCGCAGATCTTTGCTGACCGGGAATTCAGGTGGTCGATGAAAGACGCCCAGTTGTTACCCAGGTCGCTTGAGTGAAAGGCTTTCGAGAGGTTTGCGAGGGACGCCTCCACCGTCACTCTCAGCCTTCTTTGCAGGGCGTCGAGGACGGTTGAAGCAGAGGGCTCTTTGATCTCACGGATGAGGTCCTCGAAGCGGTCCCGGCTCGCGATCACCGCCTTCAGTTCCTCCGATAGCCCCCGCCAGACATTATTGTGCGCCAGCAGCCTGCTTTCCAGGGCTTTCCGCTCCGGCTGGTCCTTCGGCTGTTCGAGCAACTGTTTCATCACCTGCTGGACGATCTCATCGATGAAGATCGGCAGATCCTCCTCGCCGAGGATCTCGCAGTCGGGTGACAGGCCTGCTTCCAGGGGTGCCCTCTTTACGAGGTAGTAGCAGAAGCTGTGGAAGGTCATCACGTTGAGGCCACTCGCGGAGGTCAGGCTATGACGGAAGCGCTCCTGTTTTTTCAGGGCCTTTGCGGCGAGTTCGAGAATCCTGGCCTCAAGGTCACTGGAGGGCGTCATCGAATCCCGGGCCATCTTGAGATATCGTATGACCCGGTCGCGCATTTCGCCGGCCGCCTTGTCCGTGAAGGTGAGCGCGATGATTTCTCTCGGGTGGTGAACCTCGCCGAGGAGCTTGAGGAACCGCATGATGAGCAGCAGTGTTTTCCCCGAGCCTGCGGGTGCTTCCACGTGATGACTCTGCAGCGTGTCGAGGGCCGCCTGACGTCTGATGCTATCGGGGAGTTCACTCTTCATCCTCTTCCTCCTCGCGCGCCCCCCATTCGCCGGTGACCCCTTTTTCGCAGAGCGTCACGAAGACGCATGAAAGACAATCGGCTTCCACACCGGGGGCGGAGACGGGGTAGGGTTTTGCCGGGAAATCGTTTCCCCTCAGGAGGTTGCCGAGCGTGGCGATCGTTCGTTCCCAGCGGTCAAGACACCCTTCCCAGGAAAATCCCTTTGCGCCCAGGGGGGTCATCCTGATCTTCCCTGCCGATTTCAGGCGGATGTATCCGGCCGAAAGGCCTTTGCCCTCTGCGGACAGGGCGGCTGAGGAAAGTATCCCCTTGCGGAGCGCCAGCAGATAAAGGGGCAATTGCGCCTCCTTGAATTGTTCCAGGACCTCCTTGGTCCTCGGGGGGTTCCCTGTTTTGTAGTCCCAGACGATGAGTCCCTTCGTGTCGTGGGCATCCACACGGTCCATCCTCCCCCGGACTTCGAAGGGCCAGTCTTTGCCCTTCAGTTTTTGAAACCTCATCTCCTCCTGAAGGATTTTCCAGCCCTCGGAGAGGTGCTCCATCTCGGCCTCCAGCCAGACAGAGAGGAGCCCCGGCGGCTTTTTTCCGACCCCGGATTCTTCGCCGAGCCAGAGACGCCGCTCGATGTCCCACTCGGGCTTCCCCCGGACGTCCTCGAGGGCCTCATCCACACAGGTCACGAGGATCGCAAAAAGCCTTTTAGGGTCCGCCCTGAAGTCGAGCTTTTTTTCCCGGAGCTTTCTGGTGAAGGAATGCAGAGCACGGTGAATACGCGTGCCGCGTTCACGCGGCGTGACGGGGGGGCCTGCTTCCTCGAGCGGCTGGATCCCGAGGAGGATTTCGGCGAAATATCGGAAGGGACAGGAAAGGAGGGCTTGAACCTCCGCGACCGAAAGCCCCTGAGGGAGAAGCCGTCGGTCGGCCGGGAGTGCATCGGGATCTTTCGATTCCGGCTTGAGGCCGTAAAAATAAGGCCGGGGTATGGGTCGATGTCTCGAGAGGGGATCTTGATTCTGGGCGCGAGAGAAAGGATATGGGAATAGGCCCTTTCCGCGAATGCGTACTGGCTCTCCGGTGTGCCGCCAAGAACGACCAGGCGTTCCCGGCCGTCCAGAAAAGGCAGGGGCCGTACCGGTTGGGGAAGGCCCCGGTCCGTCATACCGAGCACGTAAAGCCTGTCAAAGTCGAGCCCCCGTGACTCGATGAGACCGAGGAACTGTATGCCGGCCTCCTCGGATGCGCTCTCCCGGGATGGCGTTTCCCGAAGGATGTGCCTGAGCCATGATAGGAATTCGAATCCGTCCATACGGACCTCCGAGAGGTGGGCCTGAAAGTCTGAGAGGATTTCGATGAGATGCCGCCAGGCGATTTGGTCCCGCTCGTCGGAGCGCACCGGGAAGGAAAGCGCCGACCAGAGGGATTCGAGCGATGCGATCCACGCCCTGACCGTCTTGATTTCGCTGAAGGGCTGACGGCAGAAATCGAGGAGCCGCGATGCGCCGTCCCGGAGGATTTTTTCATGGAGGGCGGGGTGAGCCTTCATCGTGGCCGCCAGGAGCTCAGAGAGCCCGCTTTCGGTGGCTGTCTCCCGCCAGATCCGGTCTGCTCTCGCAATCTCCTGACGGACTCCTTTCCAGTGGCCGTAGAAGGGACTCAGCAACAGGGCAAGAAAGAGCTCCCTTTTCTCTTCCTCCGCCACAAAACGCAACGGGAGCAAACCGGCCCTGACCAGGGGGAAGTCGAGGAGGGATTGTCCCAGTGTCAGGTTGTAAAAGAAAGACTCATCCGGCGGCGGGGTGCCCTCGATGTCTCTCAGGCCCCGCTCCAGGAGGGGTGTGTACTCTTCGAGATTGGGGGCCACGACGCCGATTCGATGAAGGGGGAGATCCTGGGCGTCCTCCAAAATCCTTTCCAGAAGATAGAGGACCTCCTGCTCCGGTGTGGGGAGGCGAAAGGCTTCCAGGCGTCCCGGCCCCCGCTTTTGTTCCTCTTCGGACGTCAGCGTCGCGCATTTTCGCAGTGCTTCAAAGAGTTCCACCTCCACCGGTGCGGGAGATTCGAAACCGAGAAGCCTGATTTCTCCGGGAAGGCCGCCCCGATCGGTTGTCAGCGCCCTCGTGATGCGAAGCGGCAGTTCGGCCGGGTGGAAGTAACCTCTTTCAGTAAGGTCTCTCTGGAAGGCTGCGCTCATTTCCTGCCGCCAGGCGACCAGCGGCGTGGAGGCGCCTCCGGCTGCCGGGTTGAGCTGGTGGCGGATCATGATGCCGTAGTTATCGTCCAGGAGTTTGTGAAGGGCGATATCCGGGATCAACGGCTCCGGCGGGGGTATCCTGAAGGCGAGGTTGCGCCATGTCGCGAGCCTCAGAAGCCCGGGTGCGGGGAGCACTTCAGGCCACGATGAGGCCCAGCGTTCCTCGAACCAGGCGTTGAGGTGCAGAACCTTGAGGGGC
>JAPLJU010000078.1 GCA_026388445.1 Deltaproteobacteria bacterium | reverse complement strand
GCTTTTTTTTAAACCGCTGGTGTTGGCATTGGCAATGTTGTTGGCCGTTACATCGAGCTTCGTGAACAGGGTCCTGATGGCCGAAAGCGCGATGCCAAAGGCATTCGACATAATTCATCCCCACTGGTTATTTCCATATGATGATCGGCAGATCACGATAAAACTTGAGTTATTCTGCGCGATCACGGAGGGCATTTCCCCGGGTGAAGACCCTTTCGGGTGTTTTTTACCCGGCTCTTTTATGGTAAGAATAACCGGGCGTATGATTTCAAATCACGCCCGTTTGTGACATCCATCCCGGAATGGAGTATGGGGCGCCGATGGATATGGAGATCTTCAGGCGGTTGGCCTCGCGCCGTTACAGTAACACCCAGCGCCTGCTCGCGATCATCGCGCAGGGCATTCTTTTCGGTGCCTTGGGCCCCTTCGTTGTCGTTTATCTTTCTCTGTTCCTGGACTGCACCTTGGAGCTTGGGGGGTTCCGGGGTGAGGCGATGGCGCTTATTTTTGGCGTTCTCTTCGTGATCGAAGGGTTCGCCTTCACCGCCTGGACGGTCATGACCCAGTACAGGACCGGGAAGGGGACACCCTCCCCGCTGATGCCGACCCGGAGGCTTGTTGTGGAAGGTCCCTTTGCCTTCTGCAGGAATCCCATGACCTTCGGCACTTTTTTCTTTTATCTGGGCGTGAGCCTCATGGCCGGTTCCCCCGTGGCCGTTGCCATGACGATCTTTCTTTTTTCTTTGCTGCTGGTTTACATCAAGACGATCGAGGAGAAGGAGCTGGAAGCCCGTTTCGGGCAGGAGTACCTGACCTACAGGGGCAGGACCTCCTTCATCATCCCCCGCCGGTTCACAGGGCATCGGCCGCCTTGCGGGCCGCGATGATGACCGGGTCCCACACGGGCGAATAAGGCGGGGCATAGCTCAGGTCGAGACCGATCATATCCAGAACGGTGAATCCCGCGTGCAGGGAGGTGGCGAGAACATCGATACGCTTGGCGGCGCCCTCGACACCGACGATCTGCCCGCCGAGGAGCCTTCCGCATCCCTTCTCGGCGAGAACCTTGACGGTAACTTTTCCCGCATGCGGGTAGTAGCTCGCGCGCGTCATACTCTCGATCTTGCCGATGACATACTGAAGGCCCAACGCTTGAATCTCCTTTTCCTGAAGACCCGTCCGCGCGACCTCCACGGCGCATATCTTGCTAACGGCCGTGCCGACCACCCCGGGGAATGTGGCGTATTCCCCCCCGATGTTGATGCCGGCCACGCGCCCCTGCTTGTTGGCGATGGTCCCCAGGGCGAAGTGGACGGGCCTTCGACTCACCAGGTGAAAGGATTCCGCGCAGTCGCCGCCGGCCCAGACTCCCTCAACCGAGGTCTGCATCCGGTCGTTGACCTTGACTGACGTCGAAGCTCTCAAGCGATTCATTCCGGTAGAGCTTGACGCCCACCTTCATCAGGGCATCGGAAACGAGGCTTCCCATGTCGGGATCGAGGGTACCCATCACTTGCGCGGAGCGCTCGATGAGGGAGACGTCCATCCCCCGCATGATGAAAGCCTCCGCCATTTCAAGACCAATGTAGCCCCCGCCGATAATGACGGCACGACCGGGCTTTTCCTCATCCACCACCCGCCTGAGCTCGATTCCGCTCTGCAGGGTGTGAACACCGTAAATTCCTCTGGCATCCGCACCCGGAACATCCGGGTAAGTTGGAACGGCGCCGGTGGCAATCATCAGGATGTCGAAAGGCTCCCAGAATTCTTTGCTCTCCCGGAGGTCTCTGACGTGGACCCTGTGATTCTTGACGTCGATTTCCGTGACCTCGTGAAGGGTCCGGGCGTCAATATTCCTTTCGCTGCGGAACTCCTCGGGAGTGATGGCGACGAGAGATTCCAGATCGTCGACGACACGGCCGACGTAGTACGGGATGCTTCAGGCCGAATACGATGTGTGGGGACTGCGCTCGAAAACGGCGATGGCCAGATCCTTTCGTTGTCGGCGGGCCTATGAGGCCGCGCTCATCCCTGCCGCATCGTCCCCAATGACGACAAGCCGCACCTTATCCATGTTTTTCCGCTCCCTTCGGGATTTTGTTTCCGGCTAACAAATCAGTCGTTGCTTATTCTAAAGAGTTTTGATCGTCATGATCAATGAAAATTCGATCGATCAACGATATTGCTCCGACCGTTATGCCGTCCGAATGACAGTTTCTGGGAGTTGAAAGGCCTCTTCCTGCCGGTGGCGGACCCGGTCAAAGAGGACGGAAGAAAGCCATGCATTGGAATCCAGACAACAAAAAGCCCCGCGGTCGTCATCGGGGCTTTTTTGCGCAACACTTCTCTTGAACCTAAAGGTTATGTCTTCATGTTCCAGGGCCGGGAATATGAGTCGCTATTTCTTGACAGGACAGGGAACGAGTTCCCCAAACCAGCCCTCTTGCTTCGCTTTATCCATATCTTCCTGGGTGCAGTTATCATATCCCCATGCGCTGAATGCGAAGTGACCCCAGCTCTTATAGGAATAGTTGCCCGTTGCTCCGCAACCAATGATGAACAAACTTAAAATAATCAGTGCAAGTAAACCTTTCATCTTGCTCGCCTCCTTTTCAAGATCGAGTTTATGGATGACGGTCATACAAAATCAGGGATTGGACGCGTTATTTCTTCGGCGTCACGACGAACTGGGCCCTTCTGTTCTTCGCCCAGCAGGATTCCATCATTTCCGTGCAGACAGGCTTGCCCTCACCGTAGCTCACCGTGGAGATTCTCTTGGCGTTGACACCCTGTTTCGCAAGATAAGCCTTCGCTGCTGCAGCCCTCTTCTTGCCGAGAACCATGTTGTACGCCTCGGTACCCCTTTCATCGCAGTACCCCTCGACCTTGACCGCGTATCCGGCATTCTTCTTCAGCCAGGCGGCGTGCTTTTTGAGAACATCTGTAGCATCCGGCCTGATGGTTGATCTGTCATAATCAAAGTAGATGTTTGTGAAGGCATAGTCTCCTATTGTGGATGCCGCACCGGCGGCTGCACCTGCACCTGCACCTGCAGCACCCGTCGTGGCCACCGTTCCGGTGATCACGGGCGTCTTTGCGGTACAGGCCCAGACAAAGACCAGGCCGAGAGCAAGGACGAGCGCAACAATTCCGGAACCTCTGCCGTTTCTGATAATCTCTGACATAGAACCTCTCCTTTCATTATAAATTATTTTCGATGGACCCCGAACCCCCTTTTTCACCTCCTCCTTTGTTGGCCCATCAATACACTTTTCAACGCCAGGACATCAACGGAAGTGAGATATAAAAGGTTTTCTGACTGTTCGTCGGTCGAACAGCCATCCCCCAACTGACGGGAAGTCGTTCCTTCAAAAAGAGTTTTTTCTTGGAGAATCCACCAAAAGGCTTCTGGTCAGTCGTTTGGCTTGAAAAAATGGAAGTGCTCCCCGTTCAGGGAAAATTGTAAAACGCTTTCTTTATAGCACTTTTTTCAGTCGATGTGAATAAAAAAATGATAGAAAGAAAAAAATTCCCATTCAAAGGCGAGGTATTACTGATAGGGTCAAACTGCTTCTTCCTGGCCGAGGAGCACCCGCAGGGCCCCTTCCGCCAGGGCGGCCATTTCATCTTCGCCGGGGTGGAGGAAAATGTTTGCGATGAACTGAGTGCGCTTCGTGATCCAGCCCACGAGCCTTTTTGAATGGGCGAGCCCTCCGGTCAGGACGATTCCGTCCACCTGCCCGCTCAAAACGGCTGCCATGGCACCGATATCCTTTGCGATCTGGTAGGCCATAGCCTGGTAAATAAACATGGATTTTTCGTCGCCTTTATCGATTGCGGATTCGATGGCGATAGCGTCCGTCGTGCCCAGGTAGGCTGCCAGCCCGCCCTGGCCGACGAGTTTCCGCTGCAGGTCCTTCGGGGTGTATTTCGCGGTCTGGGCAAGCTCCACGAGTTCGAGGGTCGGCAGGCTCCCCGACCGTTCCGGCGTAAAGGGCCCTTCGCTCAGGCCGTGGGTGCAGTCAATGACGCGACCCTGGCGGTGAGCCCCGATCGTGATACCGCCCCCCAGGTGTGCCACGACAAGGTTGACGGTCTCGTAGCTCTTTCCCATTTTCTCGGCAGTTTTCCTGGCAGCGGTCTTCTGGTTCAGGGCGTGAAAGGCGCTTTTCCTTTCGATATCGGGAAGACCGGATACCCGCGCCAGGGGTTCGAATTCATCGGTGCTGGGGGGGTCGACGATGATCGCCCGGATCCCCGAGGGCTTTGCCATATCCAGGGCAATGGCCGGTCCCAGGGCGGAGGGGTGCTTTCCATACCGGCCTGCCAGGAGGTCTTCGCACAGGGCCTCGTCGATGATATAGGCCCCGGCAGGCCCGGGTTTTCCCAGGCCCCCCCGGCTGATGATGATATCAAGCTGATCGAGGGCGATCCCGTTTTTCTCCATGAAGGCCATGACGTCCTGCCTTCTCCGGGGGAGTTGATCGCGAAGCTCTGCGTAGACCGCAAGTTCCTGACTGCTGTACGCGATGGTTTTCTGGGCGACGGCCTTTGCGTCCTCGGAAAAAGCGACTTTGGTCGACGTGGACCCCACATTGATGGCAAAAATCCGATGCGCTTTTTTCATTTTCATTTTCCTGACAGGAGAACGGCGAGGGCAATTTCCACAAGCTTGTTCTCGCCGGATGTGATGGGCAGATCGACGATGACGGGGTGGGTTGTGCCCATGAGAATTCCCGCCATGGGCATCCCGGCGATGAAAACAAAGATCTGGGCCATGAGGTAGCCCGCCTCGACATTTGGCGCAAGATAGATATCCGCCTTGCCTGTAACTTGGCTCTGGACGCCCTTTCGCGCCGCGGCCTTCTCGCTCGCGGCGCAATCCATGTCCAGCGGTCCTTCAATGATGACGTCTCCGAATTGTTTCCTCTCAGCCATCTTCGCGAGAATGGCCGCGTCCATTGTGGAGGGAATGGCCGGGTTGACCTGTTCTATGGCTGACAGCGCCGCGATCTTCAGCGATCCGATGCCGAGAACACGGGCCAGCTTGATGGCGTTTTCCGTGATGGCGATCTTTTCCGTGATGGAGGGGTTGTTGTTGATATAGGCGTCGGTGATCATGGTGAGCCGATCCGGGGCGGGCGGGTCGAAAACGGACACGAGACTGGCGACACGACCTTGCAGCAACCCCTTCTCCCTGTCGAGGACGAGGTCAAGGAAAAGCTGGTGTTCCACGGCCCCCTGCATGACGATGTCCATCTTTTTCCCCCTCACCATGTCCAGGGCGAGCATCACGCATTTCCGGGGGTCCCGCTCGTTGATGATTTCAAAGTCGTGTGTTTTATCCGTTGAAGAGCCTTCACCGATGAAGACAGGCGTGACCCATCCATCCCTTACGGCCTCGTAGAGAGCTTCTGGTCCGCCCTCCGGTCCCGAGGGGGTGAGAATGATTCTCTTCTTTCCCTCTTTTCTTGCCGCTTCCCTGATGTCTTGAAAATTCCGTAACATCGACCTATGCCTTCCTGACCCTGTCGGCGATAACGACACCCAGCGCAATCTCTCCCGTGATAGAGTCATGAAAGTCCGATCTGGCAGGAATGACTACGGGTCCCCTCGACGTCATGATCAGAGAGCGTCTTCGGAACCGAGGGATGACAAGATCGAGCTTCGTCAAGATGTTGCCCGTGGTGAGGTTGGGCGCCAACAGGATCTCGGGGAAAGCCGTCTTTCCGATGTCGATATCGGAAATGCGTGAAAAGACCTTCCTGCCGGGCAGGAAGATTTCGGCGAAGGACGTGGCTTCGATGACTTCACAGGAGCCGAGTTCCCCCTCTTGTGCGACCTCCCTCAGTTTCGTAAAATCGCTGTAGGATTCCAGGGTGCCGCCTATTTCCCGTTGACCGGAAAGGACGGAAATTCTCGGTTTCGGATAACCCAGCAGGTGGAAGAGGAAAACCGCGTTTTTCAGTATTTCGATCTTGCTTTCATAATCCGGGTTGATGTTCACACCAGGATCTGTGATAGAGGTCAGATGACCGAGTCCCGCGATGTCCCACAGCCCGATGACACTGACCATTGTGCCTTTCCGGACCTTCGATTCCTCCCGGATGATGGAGCGATATATGAAGGAGGTAGGGATCTGGCCCTTTCCCGCTATGTCGACCTCGCCCGAAAACAACATGGAAATGCCCAGGTTGGCGATCCCCTGGCGGTCCGATTCGAAGATCTTTTCGAAGGGGGCGATATCGAATTCCACCTGGCCGGCCAGCCGCTCGATCTTATCCCGGCTCCCGATGAGAACGGGCTCGATGTATCCCCTCTGCCAACTGTGCTTGACAGCCAGCATGAACTCCTCGTCCTCGGGGGCAAGAACGATGAGCTTTTTGGGACCCTTCTCTGGGGCAAGTCTGTCGATATCTTCGAATGTCCGGATCACGGTTTCACCCTGAAAGGCAGAAAAGGAAATGATTTGAACGTCAGGTGAAGACTTGAGACAATATCAAAATAAATCGTGGAGAATTATTTGGCAGACAAAGGAATGTTTGTCAAGGACAAAGAAGTGATAGGCATGGATTTTCAGGTCTCGGCGGTTCTTTTTTTTGCGACGGGAACGCTACGGGGACTTCAGGAACCTTGTGAACAGGACGTATCGCCTGCCGAGATTTTCCAGGCGTCTGCGGATGTCCACCCGATCGGTTTTTTCGATATCGTAGAGTTCCGGCAGCAGTTTGAGCTGCTCAATGTATAAGAGGATGCGCTTCAGGAGACCCTCGCAATCCAGGCCGGTGTAGCTTTTCAGGAAGGGGGTGTTCACGACCATCTTTTCGGTCACTCTGCCCTTCTTGATACGCCGGAAGTCGAAACCCTCATCGAAGGCCCTGGAGAGATGGCCTGTTTTCAAGTGTCCAATGACCTTTTTGGCGTCGGCTTTCCGGGTCATGTAGTGATCGAGGATCAGGCTCGTGTTGAACTGTGCCTCGGAGAGGACCCGGTATTTGACACCCTTCGTCTTCTTTCTGGCCTCGATCAGGACACGAATGATGCTTTCGCTGTCTTTCCCGATCCCGAAAAGATCTTTGATGATACCGAGCATGTTGGATTGTACCTGGAATGTTTCTGCTGCAAGGGGCTTAGTGCCGCAGGCCCTGCGGCAGACGGCCAAGCCATCCCACCTGCAGAGCCCCCCAGAGGCCGATGAGAATCGCCTCCGCTGTGTCATGTCTCAGTGACTTGAGAAGCCGGATCCCGGACCATGCGATAATCTTCCGGGCGAGATCCCTGGAGCGGTTTTTCGCCACGGTGCCGCTTCTCTGCTCCCGGGGATAGAGAATATGCCGGCGCCAGGTCTCTGCGCTGATCCGCTTCACGGTGACACCCTGCCGCGAAGCCTCCCGCTCCCAGAGGTCGGCGATGTCACCACCTCCCTCGAGGAGCACAAGCTCGAGATCGGGGATACTTCCGACCAACCCGTAGATGGCACGCCTCAGGCGCGCCATGTTGCCGTAGTGCTGCGACCGGTACCAGCGCAGTTTTCCGCACCGGTCGTAGAGTGCGAGGCCCGTCGTCAGGCCCAGGTCGACTGCGAGAAGAGCGCCCATCCTCTGTTCCGTTTCGCCCCTCGCGGTGGGAGGGCTAATGTTTTTTCTTGCCCGATGGCTCCAGTTGAATAATCCCGCTATTCAAACCCTGATGGAGTTTCGGGGAGGTATAGAGTGCGAGTTCCCAGTTGTCCTCTTTCCGCCTGTATTTGAGCACGTATGTGTTCCCGTCATCGGCGAGCACCTTGAAGTAATCATCCTGCTCACCATACCAGCGGTCCAGCAGCTCTTTGACCTCCAGCTCCTTGTCCCCGATGTAGAACTTGAGGGGTCTTTCGTTCGCCTTGTATCCATGATAACATATCACTCGGATTTTCATGACCTGCTCGCCGGGATAGGTGGACACGAAGGTTTTTCGTGCATTATAAGGGCTCGCGCACCCGATAGCAAATGGATTTGGGAGGACATCGAATGGGGGCGGGATGTGAAACGGCAGGGAGGCCACATGGATGTATTATTTCAGTTTCTTTTGAAGGGTTTCCCAGTCTTTCACTTTTTCAGCGTTGTCGACCTTGTCGAACCAGAAAGCGGAGGGCTTATATTTCCTGGCTGATTCGATGATGTGCGGCCCCCCGACCAGGGCCCTTATTTTGAGCCCCTTGCGGTTTACCTCGTCGAAGATGGCCCCCCCATTCCAGGGCACGACGGTATACTCCGCGTACTCATTCTCCTGGAGCCAGAGCTTGAGCGCCCTGGCTCCGATCATGCCGGACTGCAGAAGCACCAAGGGGTACCGTGATCCAATTGCCTTCAGGGCCTTGCGGCTTCCGGGCTTTGCCCTGCCCGGGGTCCCTTCGACGAAGAGCCCGCTTTCGATATCGACAAAAACGATCTTCGACCCTTTGAGCAATGAAAGAATAATCCCCTCGTCCTCGTCGCTCCCCGATTTTACCTTGATCCTTTGGACGCCGGTTTTCAACACCCGGTAAGGCTTCAAAGCGACACCGCCGCTGCCCGACAGGTTCTTTCCGATGGATTTTCCATCAACGAAGAACTCCACCAGCACCCCGCCCTTCTCGAAGAAAAGACCCTTCGTGTCAGCCCTCAGCATGACCTCTTCCCCCTTCACCGCTACGAGGTCGTGGGCGACAACGTCCGCGTCCGCGGCGCCGGGTGAAAAAAATGCCAGGAGGTTGACAAGAGAAAAGATCACCAGGGTTTTCATGGGTCCTGTCCTTTAATCGCGGTTTGCCGTTCCTGAAGCCATAGGAGGGTTTCGCGCACGATCATGTCATGGACGGACGGATCGGAAGATCCGCCGTGCAGATGAAAGGAGTGATCCCCACCCTCAATCGTGCAGAGTTTCCAGGGGGATCTGAGGCGGCTCAGGACCGATTTCAGGAGGGCCACATCGCAAAAGGGGTCGCGGGTCCCGGCAAAAAAGAGCAGGGGGATTCGTATGGCGTACAGGTGGGCGTCCCTCAATTTTTCCCCGTCCCCCGGCGGGTGGAGGGGATAGCCGAGGAAGACCAGGCGATCGGCGGGAAGAAGGCCCGCGGACACCATCCGGGAGGCGATCCTGCCGCCGAGGGATTTCCCGGCGGCGATGAAGGCATTGACAGGTAACCCGGCCTCTTCCGTGATGAAGCGGTAAGCCGCCTGCCACGTCTCGCCTAAGACCTGCTCGTCATCGGGTGTCGACTTTCCCCTGTCCTTGTACAAGAAGTTGAACCGGAGGCTGAGGTATCCCGCTTCCGCAAGGCCATCGGCGAAGGAAGCGATGAGGGGATTTTCCATGTCGTTTCCCGCCCCGTGGGCCACGACGACAGCCGCCCCCTCCCTGTATCGACCCGGTATGGCGAAAAGCCCGGAGGTGGTCCCTTTTGCACCGACGGGAATGCGCACCTTCTGAAGCGAGAACGCTTTCAATGGATACACCTTGCCCCCCGTCATTTTGACGGAAACCTGATGGATGATTTTATTTTTAAACGATCACCGGGAAAACTTCAATGGCGTAAAAAATATTTTTTAAAATTAATTTGGTGTTCAGAAATCAACGGGTGTATCTTTCTAAATAATTTTCAAGAGCAGAAGGAATAGGATCATTTCGGAGAAAGGAGGTTCACGATTATGGCAAGAGCGGAAGACAAAGGCTGGAGCCCTTATCTGGCCGGGGCGCTTACCGGTGTTGTATCGACACTTTCGGTTTGGTTTGTCGGGCAGTATTTCGGCGCGTCGACCAGTTTTGTGCGCTTTGCGGGTGCACTCGAAAAGCTCTTTGCACCCGAACGGGTCCAAAGCCTCGAGTATTTCGTCAAGACGCCGCCCGTCATCGACTGGCAGTGGATGTTTGTCGTGGGTATTCTGCTCGGGTCATTGATAGCGTCCACGACCTCGCGAAGCTTTGAGTGGAAAGCCGTTCCCGACATGTGGAAAAGGCGATTCGGTCCGAGCATCTCGAAACGGGCCTTCGCCGCCTTCATCGGTGGCGCCATCGCTATCTTCGGTGCCCGCCTTGCCGACGGGTGACCGAGCGGTCACGGGCTGAGCGGTTCGCTTCAGCTTGCCGTCAGCGGTTTCATCGCTTTCATCGGCTTTTTCCTGGGCGGTATCCTTGTCGCCCGTATCCTCTATGGAGGTGAACGCAAATGAAGATGCTGATCTATGGATTGATTACAGGGATTCTTTTCGGCTTTCTTTTGCAGAAGGGCCGGGTGCTTCGCTACGATAAACAGATGGGGGCCTTGCGGCTCATGGATATGACGATCGTGAAGTTCATGCTTTCGGCCGTCCTGGTCGGGATGGTCGGCGTCTACCTGCTCAAGGATATGGGGCTCGCGAAACTTTCCATCAAGCCGACGATCCTCGGGGCGGTGGTCCTGGGGAGCCTCATTTTCGGTGTCGGCTGGGGGGTTCTGGGTTACTGCCCCGGGACGCAGGCCGGCGCCCTGGGAGAGGGCCGCTGGGATGCCCTCTGGGGGATTCTCGGGATGATCCTCGGGGCGGCTATTTTCGCAGAGTTCTATCCGGCCTTGAAAGCGACGGTCTATACCTGGGGGAACTTTGGGAAGATCACCCTGCCGGAAGTACTCGGCGTCAGCCACTGGGTCGTCATCCCCGTCTTCGTCGTTGCCAGCCTTGCCCTTTTCTGGTGGTTCGAGAAAAAGGGGTTATAGAAGATATCAGAGGACACGGTGAAGGATCAGCGGAATTTTCGAAGCGAAAAAAGGGGTTAGAAAAGAGGTAATAACCATGGGGTGCCCCGGAAAAGACTTTCCGGGGCACCTTTTTTGCATTTTTTATAACGACTTGGAACATCCTATTGGAAAATCCGGGGAGCACCGGCGGAGTTGTCCAGGAAATCCATATGAGGACGGGCACTTAGCCAGACAACGTCAAGCCGGTACAGCATAAGAAAGGCTCTTAAATGCGGCAGCGGGATCGAGAATCTCTCACAGCGACGGAAATGAAGGCGCAGGAAGTTGGCCCGGGCGCCAGTGCAAGCAGTGATGATACCCCTGGATCCGGAAGGTGGATGGACGAGCAGGATGATCTCCTGATAGAAAGGGTCACAGGGGGGCTTTCCTCCATATTTTCATCAGGATCGGCGGTGACCTTCGCCCAGGAAAGGCCTCTCGCCCTTGAGGATGTGAGTCCCGGGGTCACCAAGCGTGTAAGGGCGATTACCAACAACATGAAAGACTTCGGCGCGTCCTACAGGGTCTGTCAGTATCTCGGTGACCCCAATATCAGTCTTTCCCAGATCGCCGCGGCGATCAAGGCCGATCCCGTGCTGACGGGGAAAATCCTGCACACGGCAAACTCCGCCTACTTCGGGGGACAGAAAGTCGATTCCATCGCGCAGGCACTGCATCTGCTGGGATTGAACAACATTAAGAATATTGTCTACCACAAGGCTTTCTCCAGGGTCATCCGGAAAAAAGGCTCTCTCACCGATGTCATCGTCGAACTCCTCTGGGAACATTCTATCGTGACCTCCATCTGCGCCTCTCATGTCGCCGGGGCCTTTGAGGGCCTTGATCGGGATTTCATGTTCACGCTCGGGCTGCTCCACGACGTCGGTAAATTTGTCAACGCCGAGATCTTCCCCACGATGGAGTTTACCGGAGATTACACGCTCCCCTATGCCGGTGGTTTCGGTATTGACGATGAGAACAGCCTTTTCGGCATCAATCACTGTCTCATCGGACGGCTTGCCTTCGAGAAGTGGGGTCTTTCGGAGACCATGATCTATGCCGTGGAGATGCATCACCACCCGTCCGCTGTGCCCCTGGAGGAACTGGGTGCCGATGTGGAGCGTCGCAAACACCTGGTCGCGCTCTTTATGGCCAATCAGATAGCAAAGTTATTCGTCGACAAGGACAGGCGCAGCGTCTTTACGATAGAAGCGCTGCCGTACTCGTATGCCTCCCTGGTGGACAAGCAAAAACTAGAGAGGCTCTTCTCGTCGACGATGCTTTTTTCGGAAATAAAGAAGGCCCGCGTATTGATGGGGAGTTACATCTGATGGGGTTGAGAAAAGATCCCGTAACTGAGGTCGGGGAACATGAGCAAACAGATTTTCATCGCACCCCATAAAGACATCGTTGCTTCCGAGGCGCAGGAACTGAGGAGAAAGATTTTTTCGATTATCGGTGAAAAGCCGGGAAAACTGGTCGTCGATCTCGAGGGCGTCAAAGTCATCGACTCCATCGGTCTCGGCGTTCTCATTTCAGCCCGAAACCATCTCCAAAAGGCGGGCGGGGAACTGGTCGTGACCAATGTGTCGAATGAAATCTGCCATCTCCTCAGGCAGATGCATCTTGACCGGCACATTGTGTTCAAGGCGGTCGACTGAACGTTCGCAGCGGGCACAACGGTCGAGAAGGGCGGTGAAGTCATTCCTTTGCGGCGGGCAGGGGTTCCTGGCCTGTTCGGATTTTCTGGGCTCGATCGAGGAGCTCATTCTGCCTCTTGACGTTTTCCCGTGAGAACGGCATGGGTTTCATCGCTTCCTGTTCGATCTGGCGGGCCGCTTCCTCCCTTTTGCTCTTCTCCCCGGCCTGGTATTTCTCAAATTCTTCTTTCCTCTGCTTTTCCAAATCCTCCGGTGCAGTTGGAGGCATG
>JAPLJU010000171.1 GCA_026388445.1 Deltaproteobacteria bacterium | reverse complement strand
AACTCATCAGGAAAGACATTGAAAAGGATCTTCATTGTCACGGCCTTTATCATAATGGCCGCCCTTCCGGTGCTCATCAGCCGCTACAATGCACCCTCCATCAAGCCGGAAGAAACCGACCGTGCAAAAGTCGAAATCAGCGGTGTTATCCAAAAGGGCGAGACACTCTTTGAAATTTTCAAGCGGAGCGAACTGGACCTGGGGGAACTTGTTCTCCTGAAGGAATCCATGGCGGGTGTCCACCGCCTGAGCAATCTTCTGCCGGGTCAACCCTATCGTATTATCGTTGACGGCGAGAAACGCATCACCGCCTTCGTCTTCTGGATCAGTGACGACGCCTTCGTGAACGTCACGCGCGGGTCGTCGGGCTTCCGGGCCGAGAAGGTCACCCTGGAATATGAAAAGCGGCCCCTCTGCGTGGCGGGCGTCATCGAAGACAACCTGATCGCCGCAATCGGCGAGAGCCGCGAGAGCCTCCTCCTGGCGCTCAACCTGTCCGACATCTTTGCCTGGGACATTGACTTCAACACGGACCTCCGCAGAGGAGACAGCTACCGGGTGATCGTCGAAGGGCTATACCGTGACGGGCAATTCAGGAAATACGGCGATATCCTCGTGGCGGAATTCTTCAACGATGGGAAGGCCTATCGGGCATACCGATTTGAGATAAACGGCAAGGCCGGTTATTATGATGCCGAAGGCAGCTCCCTGAGAAAACAGTTCCTGAAGGCGCCCCTGAGCTTCCGCCACATCAGCTCGGGTTTCTCGAGGTCCCGCATGCACCCCATCCTGAAAATCCGGGACCGCACCTGCATTTCGAACTGAGGAAAAACCACAGTCCCGTCAATCCCCGCAAAGCCGACATACCGCGAGGCCAACCCATCCCGAAGGAATGGATGTCCGAATTTAACAGTCACAGGGACCGAATGGACCAGCAGATGGTGTCGCTCCGTCTATCCGACATGGCAAAGGCCGGGCCGCAACCTGAAGGGGCCGCACGCTGAATCGAATGTTTGAGCGGTTCAAATTTTCGGAATGGGATGGTCTAGTTAGAAAAGCCCTGGAAGTCCTGTGAAATGGATCGGTCCCGCCCGCTCTTTAACCGGCAGAGCCCTCTCACCGGTTATGGCCATAATCTTTCAAGACGCTCGTCCCATTGGACCTGACGTAAAATCTTCCCCGGTCATCCCTCTTAAGGGCATGAAACTCCGTTGAACCGGGCTCGATACCCAGCTTCTTCGCGATCACTCCCCAACCCTGCCCCCGGTGAGCCTTCCAGGTATCGACGATCGTGTTGACAGGTTCCAGCGTCATCCTGTGAAGGCGGATCGTGACATACACGTCGGCAGGAGACATCCGCACCATGTCGAGGAGCCACATGGCGCAGGATCTCGAAACCCTGTAATGCTCGTACAAATCGCTGATGAACTCATCCCGGTGCGCACCAAAATAGGCATCGAGCTCACTGAGTTGGGCATCCCAGGAGAGGTCCCCCGTTCGGGTGTGGCACCCTACCCCGAGACCAAAATCGGCCCCACCGTAAGCGGGGGCCGAAAGGGCAAGCACCACGGCAATGATGGTCAGCAATTTCGATGCGTTCACTGTACCTGTCTCCGACCCGAAATCCGTGATTCTAATCATTTATCGTCTCCGCTGAGACCAAACTTGAGCGGAACTGTGGCAGATTTCTAAGTGTATTTTTATTCAGTAATTTCATAAACTTAGGCGCTGACTTCCTCCGCGCCCACCTAATTTCATGATTTTCCATAGAAATCCCATTTTGGATAACCCCGAAATGTGCTATCATTTAACCAATAAAAAATCATGCTCACCGGGCAATACAAAGTGAGATCAGAAAATATGCAGACGTTGTATCGCCTTGTGCCATCCATTCTTGCGATTCTATTTTTCCTTGCCACGGCGGCAGATGCCGGCCCGATCGCTTTTGTAACCGACCGGTCAGAAAACACCCTTTCCATCATCGATATTTCCGATGGGACTCTCTTACAGACGGTCCCGACAGGAAGAGGACCTCAAGGTCTTGCCCTTTCGCATGACGGCAAATTGATTTACATTACACAGTCCCTCGATGACGCGGTCCTGGTGCTTTCGACTTCAGATTTCAGCACGCGAAAGTCGATCACCACAGCCGGTGCCCCGACAGATATTTCAGTGTCCCCGGACGGCCAATTGCTTTATGTGGCCTGTCACGATCGCATCAACGTCATCAGAACCGCGGATGATACCATCGTGGAATCGATTTCCGCCGTCAGGGAACCCGCGGGCCTTGCCCTAACACCGGACGGCCGGATTCTCTATGTGACCAGCACCGTCCAGGGAACGCTGACCGTCATCAACACCCGGGACCTAACCCCGTCTGCCGTCATCGATCTTGGAAGTGCCGTCGAGCCATCAGCCATCAGGGTCGCTCCGGGAGGTGATTTTCTGTACGTGACGGGTCTTTCATCGACGAAGATCCTCGTTCTCGCCACAGGGGATTTTTCCATCAAAGCCTCGATTGATCTTGGCCTGGAACCTTCGGCCATCGCCTTCTCGCCCGACGGGACCTTCGCTTATGCTCAGCATGCAAAGGCGGACGTTCTTTCCGAAATCCGGACCTCCGACCACCGGCTGATCGGCAAGAAACCCTACGGGTCTCTTTCATTGGATGCGGGTGCGGCACTGACATATACTGCCGCTTATGAATCCCCGGCCGGTGGCATCGCCATACCGATCGTCGGCGCCATCACGACCCCCACGTTCCTCAATGCAAGCTCCGCCGGCCTCAGCCAGATCAACCTTTACTGGACCGACAACTCCGATAATGAGACGGGGTTCGCAATCGAGCGGAGAACATCCGAAAGCGCCTTCGGCGAGATTTACAGGGTGGGCGCGAACATCACCTACTACAGGGACACTGGTCTGGATTCCTTCACGACATACTATTACCGTGTCAGAGCCTATAATACTTCAACCGGAGAATATTCACCTTATTCAAACGAGGCCTCGGCGACGACGAATGTAACCGATGACGACAATGATTGGCTGTTCTGTTCCGTATCCTATATCCTGAAGGGAACGCCTTTCAACGGTCATATGAACAAGCTGAGGAAATTCCGGGACCAGGTTCTCATGAAAAGCGGCATGGGAAAGACATTCGTGAAATTTTACTACAGCCTGTCACCCGGCCTGGTGAAAGTTTTTCAGAAATATGATATTTTAAAGCAAATATCGAAAGCCCTGCTTATTCCTCTCATCTACATCATCCTCTACCCTGCACTCCTTATCCTTCTGCCGATATTTTTCATCTTCCCCTTCCTCTTGCGCCGATTTCGAACACACGCAAGCACTGCCGCCTGAGCGATGATCTTCAAACGGGGACGGCAGGGGAAAATTTATCAGCAATGAAAGGATTCCCATACGAGAAATAACCTGATATTTTCCATGAAATAATGAGGTATTGTTATTTCTTTAAAACCGTGTCAGAAGTCCTGACCATGAAACCACAAATTATTCAGAAAGAAAGGAGGTATTTCTATGGCAATGCAGGAGGATAAGGAAGCGTGGGGGGATTTTTTCGCCCGCTGGCCAAAAGAGGGGTTCGACATGATGTCCAAAGGGCTCGACATGTACGGTAAGATGACCAAGGCCTGGATGGACATGGCGGAGACCTCCGCCACGGAGAAACCGGAGGAGGCCATGAAAAAATGGTCCGATTCTTTCGGCGGGATTTACAAGGATCTTTTCGCGATGTTCACGCAGCCCTTCAAGATGTACGGATTTTCGCCCTCCTTCGACAAGGCCCCCTGGGAGGATGCCTTCCGGACCTGGCAACAATCGTTTTCGTCCATGCCTATCGGGGCGGTCCCACCCTTCCAGGGGATCGATGAGTTCGTTAAATTCTCCCGGGGCTGGCAGGAAAGTTACATGAAGGTCTATGCGGCATGGCTGAACAACCTGGAGAAGATGGCCGAGGCCTACCGGTCAGGCAAGGAAAAGGGGGAAGAACCCGACAAGATCATGAAGGCATGTGTGGATTCCACGGAAACATTCATCGACGAATGGTCGAGCTTCGTCTCCGGTCAGAGCAGGTCTTACTTCCAGCTCTGGAAATCTCTCTTCGGAAAGGAAAAAGTTGCACCCAAAAAAGGTGGAGCGAAGGTCAAAGAGTAAACGCGGTATTCGAGGATAGAAATGGGAAAAAGGAAGGCCCCTTGCCTTCCTTTTTCATTTGAGAAAAGCTGAAGCCATCTCGAGATACTCTGCCAGGAGTTTCTTGCTCACCACAAAGATGTGACCGATATTCTTCTCGATGGTCCGGTTCAGTCCGCCCCTTTCCACCTGGATGTTCCCATCCTGAACCTGCCCCCACATCTCGCTCGCCCGGCACGAACCCGGCGGCGCAATGGGGTCCCTGCTTCCCCTGTAGTCGAAGAGCGTTACACCCGCTTTGCGCAGGGCGTCCATGTTGACGGGCTTGCCATCCAGGGCAGGATTGGATGACGGAAGCCGGTATTGCCCCTCGCAGATCTCATTTCCGAGAAAGATCTTCTGGATCCACTCCCCGTGAGCTTTGGCGGGGAATTTTGTGCCGTGCGTCAACCAGTAAAGGAAATGGGCCGAGTCGTGAATGGCCGTCAGGTGACAGGCCCTGCCGTAGAAACCCAGGGAAACGGTATACTGGACACCGGGCTGGATTTCATTCATGCCGGCTTCGACGAGCTGGGGCGGGATGTTCACCGATGCGTACAGCGCTTCCATGAGGACGGTATCGTAGCTCTGCCGGATGACCTCTCGCATGGCTCTGTGTCCGCTCGGGCCGTCGTCAAAAATGACCGGCGAAGCCATCAACGCCACTTTACGGACATCCATGGCCTCTCCGCGGGCCAGGCGCTCTTCCGCGCGTCTGGCGAGGTAAGGAAGGATGATGGTTCCGCCCATACAATAGCCCATTACATCAATTTCCTGACCCGGGTGCCGCTCTTTGATCAGACCCAGATATGTCTCCGGAACCGTTTTACCGTAAAAATCAAGGCCCAGTCCCGCATCCTCAGGCCCCGGCTCGCCGTGATCCGCAAGGTAAATTGCAAACCCTTCCTTGAGCATCCCCTCAATAACGGACTTTCCCCTGGCCAGGTCAAATATCTCCGGCTTATTGATAAGGGGGGTGGCCATGTAGAGGGCTCTGCCGTTGGGCTTCACATCCGCCGGTAGGGGGTAATGCCGGAGAACAACATTGTGCAACCTGGATCCCTCGACCTCTTCGTAGGATGAATAACCGATTTTACCCAGGGTCGCCCACTCCGAGAACTCCTTCAGGTCAAAGGCCCGCTCGTGGTGCAGGTTTTCCATTCTTCGCCGGTTCTCGTCGAGATACTTTTCAAAAGTCTGCGGCGACATACCGTCGCAGGGTCCGTCCATGAAAGGAAGGGGTTCTCCTGTCAGGGGTTTTTCCGTGATGACGATCAGGAGGCTTTTGAGGAGATCCTTCATCGCCTTGAGCCTTGTGAGTCCGATGGAGCTGTAATTCCTCTCCAGGTACAAAAATTCATCGATGTGTTCCCGCAGGAAGGTATGGCCTTCCGGGGAGGATGAAACCAGACGGGCCTTCTGGCGGTCAAAGTGCCCGTTTCTGACGAAATAGCCGGTCAGGCTGTGAAGCAACCGGGCGTAGTTCTTGTATATCCAGCCGTTCATGTCCCCGAAAATGTCCGGATTTCTCCCCGCCCGCGCGGCAAGGCGCGCATGGGCTTTGATCGGCCCTGTCAGGTGGGCCCCAGTGGAGCGGATCCTTGCTGATGGCTTCGAGTGTCTTCTGCTGCTTGAAGAGGGCGCTGATGATCTGCCCGGTCATCTTGCTTTTCCAAGGATAGGACGTCGAAAGCCCCTCGAGGTTATCGGCAGGGGTACGGCCCATGAAGGAAAGCAGTTCATCGGGGGATATCCTCATTCCTTCGTTTTCTTTCTTTTTTTCATTTGACACGTTTAAAATCCTCCTCATGATCGGTTAAAAAACCGGGTGTTCACGCCATCCTTGCAAGGTTTGTGCTCGAACCGGCTAACACACCTGCAGAAATTGTTCTGGCCAAATCAAACTATTTGTGTCAGAAAAATATGAAACATGAACAATGGAGAGCCCACGGAACAAGAAATCGTCTGTGCAAAATGCAGAAACCCAAGAACTAATGCGAAGTGCCTGGGCTGCGAGGTGGTCCTCTGTGAGTCCTGCTCAATCTTTGAGCTTATCGGCTCCGGCTGCGGGTGTGTCTGGCCCGCTTACTACTGTACCGATTGTGCCCACGACCCCTGCATCAACCCCAACGCCGTGTTCAGAGAAAAGAAGCCGTCCTGAAACGTCGTAATCCCCCGTTAAGCCTCCTCGAGTGCCGCAACATCCTCCTGCGTTCTCTCCCGGACATCCCGGCGCCAGGGGTTCAGATAGGAGGCACAACCGTTGCCACAGCGGAGCTCTTCCCGGTAAAAATCCCTCATCCTCCCCTGAACCTGCACCAAGTTGCAGATGTAACAATGACCGTTCCAGCTGAGTTCAGGACAGACCTGATGCCGTGACCGGGGGTGCCTGCTCACACCAAAGGTGCACGTCCTCGTGATGCAGCAGTATCCACAGCCAACACAGGGCCAGATGACGATATCGCGAATCATATCCCTGATCGGAGGAGCCGCCAGCTCCACCTGTAGAAATTTTCCAGGTGACTAATTTATCCCTGACCGATCGATTTTACAAGCGGGAATATGGGATCACGGGCAGCCAGAATTTCCTTGTCAAACGGCTCAACTCTTGTTTAAAATAAAACGCTTAAAAAAATATCACGGGAGAAGACTGAGAATGACGAACATTTCGGACTACAGCAAGTTCATCGTCGACCTGCGGCGTCACATGTGGATGGCCGGCATCGAAATGCATCTGCGCCGGCTCATCTGGCAGGTTGCCGTCACGGGGAAATACATATCGGCAAAGATCCACGAGGCGAACCGCAAGCTGGCCGGATTCAAGAACATCCACGGCGACGATCAGCTCACCCTGGACCGGAGCGCCGACGAGATCCTCATCAACCAGCTCGAGTATTCCGGATTCGTGCGGGAGTATGTCTCGGAAGAGTCCGATAAGGTCATCACATTTCAAAAGGGAGAAGCCAAATACTACGTGACGGCGGATCCCCTGGATGGCTCATCCCTCGTCGATACAAACCTCTCCATGGGAACCATTATCGGAATCCATATCGCGCCTCTGCTGGACACCTCAGGTCGGGATTCCATGGTGGCGGCCATGTACATCACCTACGGACCCCTGATCACCATGGTATACTCCGCCGGCAAGGGGACGCACGAGTTCGTCCTCAACCGCGAAGGAGAATATGTGCTCTCGGAAGAAAATATCACCCTGGATGAAAAGGGGTCCATCTACGGTCTGGGCGGCCTGCGCAAAGAATGGACGCCTGAACACCTCCAGTACGTTGAGTTTCTGGAGGCGGAAGGATACAAGCTGCGTTACAGCGGGGGCTTCGTCCCGGATATCAACCAGGTGCTCATCAAAAGAGGCGGGGTGTTCACCTATCCGGCTCTGAAGAAAAGCCCCACGGGAAAGCTTCGCCTGATTTTCGAACTGCAGCCCATGGCCTTCCTGGTTGAACAGGCGGGCGGCATGGCCACGGACGGGAAGTCCGATATTCTCTCCATCAAACCCCAGAAACTGGATCATCGATCACCGATCTATATCGGAAGCCGTTTCGAAGTGGAGAAGGTCAAAGAGTATCTGAAATAAAACGGTCCAGGCGGGAATGTCCCATCGATCAGATACCCTTTGTCATGACTCGCATTGAGCTTTCTCAGGGAGAGGCAGGCGGTTATCCTTCAATGAAGAACAAACAGGTTGAGTTATTGACGGCCTGTCTCTGAATCGAAACAGAAATCCGGGCGTGCGACCAAACGCTGCAAGGAGGGGTGTGAGCATGGTGTACACCAGCGTCGATTCTTTGAAAAAGGGGATTTCAGGGATCCTGCAGGTCGACGGGAACAGCGTCCGCGTTCTCAACGAGGAGAAGTTGAGGACCTCACTCATTGATGACCTCATCTACACGGCTGTGTTCAGCCCTGACGAGAGTGTCAAGGAGACCGCATGCTGGATCATCCGCCGTGCCGGTGCAGCCCTGGGCATCCTCCCCTCATCCATCCAGTCCCTCTATGAAGCCATGGGCAGGGGAGAGGTTTCGGGCTTCACCGTGCCCGCAATCAACTTGAGAGGGCTCACCTACGAATCGGCCCGGGCCGTGTTCCGGGTTGCGCTGCGAGGGAAAGTCGGTCCCTTCATCTTCGAAATTGCAAGATCGGAAATCGGCTACACGGAGCAGCGGCCGGCGGAGTATGCGGCGGCGGTCACGGCCGCCGCCATCAAGAGCGGATACCGTGGTCCTCTTTTCCTGCAGGGCGACCACTTCCAGGTGAGCGCTAAGAAATTCACTGTTGACCCGTTAAAAGAGGTGGGTGCGGTAAAGGACCTGGTGAGGGAAGGCATCCAGGCGGGGTTTTATAACATCGATATTGATTCCTCCACGGTCGTTGACCTGAGCAAATCAACCGTCGAGGATCAGCAGAGGGACAACGCAGCTATCGCGGCCGAAATCACCGCCATGGTCCGCGAAATCGAGCCCCGGGGAATCGCCATTTCCGTGGGGGGCGAAATCGGCGAAGTGGGTGGGAAGAACAGCACCGTCGAAGAACTCCGGGCTTTTATACAGGGTTATCGGAGGGAACTGGCAACGAAGGGTAAGGGCCTCAAGGGACTCAGCAAGATCAGCGTCCAGACAGGGACATCCCACGGCGGCGTGGTCCTGCCGGACGGATCGATCGCGAAAGTAAAGCTCGACTTCGACACCCTGGAAACGCTTTCGAAGGCCGCGCGAAAGGAGTTCGGAATGTCGGGTGCCGTCCAGCACGGGGCCTCGACCCTGCCCGACGAGGCCTTTGACAACTTTCCGAAACGCGGGACCGCCGAAGTGCACCTCGCCACGGCCTTCCAGAACATGATCTACGACCACGCTTTTTTCCCCGCAGACCTCCGCAGCAGGATCTACGACTACATCCGGGCGGAGCTTGCCGGTGAGAAGGGCCTGAAGGACACCGATGAGCAGTTTATCTACAAGACGCGAAAGAAAGGTTTCGGGCTCTTCAAGAAGGATATGTGGAATCTCCCGCCGGATGTCCTGAAAGGGATCGGAAAAGAACTGGAGGATAAATTCTACTTCCTCTTCGAAAAGCTGAACGTTTTAAATACGAGCGACGCCGTACGGAAATTCGTACAGCCGGTCGATGTCCCTGTCCCGACGCCGCCGAGCCTGTCCGGAAAGGGGAAAGCGGCCGCCCAAAAGATGAAAGCGGAAGCCTACGACGAAGGGGAGTAAGTGCTTTGCGTCAGTGGTGAGTTGCGAGGGGTGAGTGGTGTGCAAAAAAAGATTCTTAAAATTCGTGAGGCAGATTTTGGTGTGCCGGCAATTATCTAAAAGAAAAAGCCCGGATCGCCTGGTATGATATTTTTTTCGTAAGCAACAGCGACACCTGAATATCGGCGCCTCGAAGCAGAAACAGAAAGGGGAATGAATCCATGTCGAACAAACAGTGGCATAAAGCCCCCGCGATGCAGATTGATGCAGGCAAGACCTACCGGGCGACGGTTGAAACGACGAAGGGGAATATCGTGCTCGAGCTTTATCCCCGACATGCCCCAAAGACGGTGAACAACTTCATCTTTCTCGCGAAGGAGGGGTTCTACGACGATGTCACCTTCCACCGGGTAATCGAGAATTTCGTCATCCAGGGGGGAGATCCCACCGGCACGGGCCGGGGAGGGCCCGGCTATTCCTTCGAGGACGAGGTCAAGGACAACCCGCTCAAACACGAAAAGGGCGTCATCTCCATGGCCAACGCGGTGCCGAACACGAACGGGAGCCAGTTCTTCATCACACACTCGCCCCAGCCGCACCTCAACGGCCGCCACACCGTATTCGGGAAGTTGGTTGAGGGCATGGACACCGTCTACGCGATCCGGCAGGGGGACAGGATGACAAAGCTGACGACTGAGGAAGTCTGAGGCCCGCTGTCAGAACAAGAGAGGAGAAATTGTCAATGCCCGCTTTTCTGAAGAGTACGAAGGTAATGGTCATACTGTTTGGAACCGTTTCTTCCAGGTTTTCCGCCTGGACATCACCGACGGTAACTGACGAGAGATGATGAGAGGGCGGGTGAAATCTCGCCCTTTTTTTAGGTGAGTCGCGCAGCGGTGATCCGGCAGGGAGACAGGATGACGAGGCTTGCGTGTGCTCGTGATGAAGATCTTCCTTCAGGGTTTCTTCAGCATGATCCGGCAGTCTACGAGCGTCGCTCCCTTCCCTTCGCCGTGAACCATCAGCGGGTTGATGTCCATCTCGATGATCTCCGGATGGTTTACGGCCAGATCGGAAAGACTCACGATGGCCCGCTCGAGAACCTCGAGATCGGCCCTGGGTCTCCCCCGGAACCCCGAGAGAAGACCGAATCCCCTGATCTCCCGAACCATCCGGTCTGCCTCGTTCCTGCCGATGGGCGCAAGGCGAAAGACCACGTCCTTGAATACCTCGACGAAAATACCGCCTAGACCGAACATCAGA
>JAPLJU010000051.1 GCA_026388445.1 Deltaproteobacteria bacterium | reverse complement strand
GAGTTGCCTTCTCTCCATGCTCATCGTGTCCGGCATGGTGAGCATGAGCTTGTAGCCTCTCGCGGCGGCCACGAATGCAAGGGCGATCCCCGTGTTTCCGCTCGTGGGCTCAATGATCACGGACTCCTTTCTCAAAAGCCCTCTCTTTTCCGCATCGTCAATCATGGAAACGCCGATCCGGTCCTTGACGCTTGACAGGGGGTTGAAGGACTCCACCTTCGCAATCACCTGGGCCCGGCATCCTTCGGTGAGCCGATTCAATCTCACGAGAGGGGTGTGTCCTACCGTTTTTGTGATGTCGTCGTATATCTTCACGTTCTACCTCCTGGAATGGTCTCCTTTTTATTTTAAGCCGCTGCCTTGTTCAGCGCATGGTCGATACGTATGACGTGGTCTGATATATGGGGACCGCCCTTGCCCCTGTCGTCGGATCAGGACTTTCCTGACCCGCATGAACAACCAACGTGTCCAACCTTCTTTCAGACATACTTTCCTCCCTTCCTGAAGCGCCCTCAAAGGAAAGAAAACCCACAGACCGTCTTCCTTCAGCCGGTTAGCGGGTTGTCATGCCCTTCCTTGATCACGTATTATGGTTCACAGGAGGAAACCCTCCCAGCCGGAGAACATCGCATGCTCATGAGAGATCAAATGCTGTACTCAATGCATTCTTGGTTCTTGGTCCTTTGTTTCACGACCATCTTGTCCAACGTCACCGACTCAAGTATTTGCGATATCTGGTTCGAGGCCTCGGACCAGATATCTCGCGACGTGCAGGTCTGAGACCTTTCACAAACGGCCAGATTTTCGACGCAATCCACCAGACAGAGCGAGCCCTCGAGGACCCGCACAATCTCTTTGAGGCTTATTTCCGATGGCGACCTCGCAAGTACATATCCCCCGTGAGCGCCGCGGGTAGAACCAATAAGCCCCATCTTCTTGAGGGGATTGATCAATTGCCAGAGATATTTCTCCGAAATGCCCTGCCTTCCCGCGATATCCTTGAGCAGGACGGGTCCCTCACCGTAATGTAGGGCAAGGTCAAGCATAAGTCTTACGCCGTAGCGGCCACGGGTTGATAATTTCATAGGTCGTATTATGAATATATACTATCTCTACTATTTTAGTAGAGATTATATTTATAAAAGACCTATTGTCAAGATATTTTTCTAATCTTATTCAAAGTTATTCAGAATTAGGGGGTGATTATTTTAAAGATATGTCGTTCTAATGATTTGAATATAAATGGTTTTTCTTACATCAGCCGCCCCCTCGCCGTGCACCTAGCGGAATGACCAACTCGATCACTTCGTCGAAATATTGTTTCAATCTTCCCGTCTGTTCCTTTTCACGTCTGGAGAGAACGCCCGATCCCAGGCTCTCACCATAGTAGCCATTGGCAATGACTGTTTTTGCACTCCTGATCCAGTTGAGTAAAACCTCTGTGGTTCCCGCCTGCAAATAAAGGCTGATATCATTGATAAAGAGGATGTCCCTGCCACTCCGCCCGAAGTCCTGAAAGAGTCCTTCTATTTTCGCCACATTCTCCCGTGCGATTTCCAGAGCCTCTTCCTCTGTCACGGAACTCAGCCTGGGAGGCTTAAGCGATGCTCCCAGATAAAGGACATCACTTTCCCCCGAGGGAAGCAGCTTTCCGCCGACCCCCTGCAGGCCCCTGGCGACAAGAACATCTGCAGGGATCTCCGGAGCAAGGTCAATGACGGCAATACGCGATGAGAGACCTTGCCGGCAGAATTCAACGAGGATCTTTCGGCTCAGGGTGGTCTTTCCCGTGTTGACATCGCCCAGGATCACGGTCCGCTTTCCGAGAAACTCCGATGTGTTGATCTCCCGCTCCATGCTTCAAGCCTTCCTCTTGAGCGTCTCCGGTAAGAGTAAAAGCATAGCCGCCCCGAGAATATAAACGACACAGGTGACGGCGAGCCCCGTCTGCAACCCGTAGTGTTTGCCCAGGTATCCGATCGTGTAAGGGGCAAGGATGGCACCTATTCTCCCGGTGTTCCAGCAGAAACCACCCGCGTAGGCGCGGATGCGTTCCGGGAAGAGCTCCGCGTAGTAGGCCCCGAGGATGCCGCCCACGCCGGGGAGCCCGAACCCGACAACGATCCCCCACCAGAAGAGAAAGGTCGGGTTTGGGACAACGATGTAGACGGCAATCGAGAGCGCGACCACGATAAAAGCGACGATCATGGCGTTTCGCCGCCCGATCCGGTCAGAGAGAACCCCGAAAAACTGAAACCCGAAAAACATGCCGATATACATGAATAGGGAAAAATTCGCCATCGTCGTGAGACTGAGCCCCCGCTCGAGCGTCAGGAAAGTCGGGATCCAGTAAGCCGCGCCCCAGTAACCGGCAAGATTGATGAAACTCACGAGGGTGGCGAGCAGCGTTGTCCGGGCGATCCCTTTCTCAAAGATCACGCCGATGCCCCGACCAGGAAGAGGAACCGCCAGTCCACGGTGAGCACGAACCGTCCGACGAAAGAAGCGAGCACGGCGCCGATGGCGAAACTGCTCAGAACGAGTGATGCCGCCCGGCCCCGGTATTCCGGAGCCCAGTGTTCGGCAATCAAAGCGGAACAGGGACCCCAGATGCCCCCGACGGCGATGCCCGTGATGAACCGAAGGACCAGCCACATTCCCCAGGTGTGGATGAAATAAATAAAACCCATACAGATGCCGAGCCAGAGAAGCGCGAGGATGAGCGAGAACCGCCGGCCGTAATTTTCGGCGATCAGTCCGAAGACAACCCCACCCACCACGGCGCCCAACATCGTCGCCGAACCGATCAGTCCCCCCTCGGGCAGCGATATGTCGAGGACCTTGAGCAGCACCGGCATGGCGATGGCCAGGACGATCAGGTCGTAGCTGTCGAGAAGATAGGTGATGAAGGCCGCCCACAGGACCCTCCATCGATGAACCGTTCCGGACGGTGTATTCGAGATCGCAGAACCCAGGGCCTTTCCTCCTTCCAACGTCCCTTCATTCAACTGGAGGGGTATTCCCAACTTCGGCGGGGGATCTCCATTTTTTTTACAATTTTGCTGAAGGTCCCCGCGAATTATGTTAAGACACGGCCTGTTCGTGCATGACGAAAGTTACGCGAACGCCTTTTTAACTTATACAGGAGATCGAAACGTACTTCAATCCCATGAGCCATTCGGGGGAAATAAGCCAAACAGGCGTCCTTTCGCGGCAATCCTTTTATGTGGAGGCCGCTGGACACCGCCTTTTTGCCGAGAGGATCCATCCGGGCAAACAGGCTTTGAGCGGGAGGTCACCCACTATGATCTTTCTGCACGAGGGTCTGGGCAGCATCGGTCAGTTGAGGGACTTCCCGGCGGCGCTCTGCCTGATGGCCGGACTTGATGGGCTTGTCTATGACCGGTGGGGATACGGAAAGTCCGACCCCGTGAGCCTTCCGAGGCCCATACGGTATCTTCACGACGAAGCCCTTACGACCCTCCCAGAGGTCCTTGAGAAGTGCGGCGTCGGTGAAGCCATTCTCCTAGGCCACAGTGATGGGGGATCCATCGCGCTCATGTTCGCATCCGTCCACCCGAAACACGTTATGGGCATTGCCACGGAAGCGGCTCACGTCTTTGTGGAGGATGTAACTGTGAAGGGGATCGAAGAGGCCGTGCAGATATACAGAACAACCGATCTCCCCGGGCGTCTTTCAAAATATCACGGTGCGAACACGGACCTGATGTTTCGCGGATGGGCCGAGACGTGGCTTTCGCCGGAATTTCGGAGCTGGAATGTGGAAGAGTATCTGCCGGGGGTGGCATGCCCCGTGCTGGCCATCCAGGGTGTGGACGATCAGTATGGGACACCGGCACAAGTGGAATCCATCACAAAAAAGGTGACGGGTCCCGCCAGAAAACTCCTCATCCCGGCCTGCGGGCACATTCCCCATCACGAGGCCCGATCGACGGTTCTAACCGCGATCAAGCAATTCATTGACGAAATCCTGGCGCACAGGCCGGAATCTTGAGTCATCAGCTTTCGGTGTTAAGTAGCAAGCTGACAGAAGAGGCTAAATAAAAAAAGGGTGGTTTCCTCGAGAAACCACCCTTTTATAATGCCGTTATTCCCAATATGTCAGGACTCCTTTTTGCTATCCGTCTCGGCTGCCGGCGTTGGACTCGGTGATGTTTCCTTGGGCGCCTCGCTCTTTTCTTTTTCAACCGCCGGAGGCTTCTTTCCGCCGTAATCCGTTACATACCAGCCGGACCCCTTCAGGTGGAACGTGGTCATGGACATCAACCTCTTCACGGGGCCTTTGCAGAATTTACAGGATTTGCGATCGGGCTCCGAGATTCGCTGGACGATTTCGAATGATTTCCCGCATTTCCTGCACTGATATTCGTAAATGGGCATGTGTCAAACCTCCCGGACACTGATTTTAATTCTGAAATATGGCATTCATATCATAACGCTTGTTGAAGCAATCCATCACCATCATGACGCCGCGGTCGGGGACGGAACCCAGAATATTCTGGGTAAACGCATTGACCTTTTCTTCCTCATGCTCCTTTTCCGCTTCCGGAGCATCAAAATTACTGTGGCCGTGCGAAAACCGGATGACATGCGTCAGTTCATGGACGGCAATGTAGAGCATCAGGGGTTCGTATTTTATGAAAGACCTTCCCCGGTCAACGGCATCCAGGATCCGGTGATCCTGCAGGCAGACCCGATAATGGGGAAATTCCCGGGTCCCATCCGGCCCTTCTTTTTTCCGGATAAAATACCGGCAAAGATGCGCGAAGGCCCTGTCTGTCACCTCGTGTTTCTGAAGCTCGACCAGGGTCTTCACGTCATAGCGGTTGGCCTTCAGCTCCTCGGGGCTCAGGCGAAAATATTTCTGCGTCAGCTTCTCGGCCTGATCAAAAATCTGTTTCGCCTGGAATATCTGAAGAGGATTGAAATACCTCATGTCAGGATCTCTCCGAGGGGATCTTTTTTAAAAGGTAATTATAATATAATGACGCTCACAATTTTGTCAAGACCTCTTTAAATTCGTACTCTTAACCCTTCCGGGGCCGCAGGCCCGATCTCACCACTCTTCACTCTTCACTAACCACTAACCACTATTTCTTAGAGTGGTCCTTTCTTCCTGGAATGTATCTCGAGCGAAAGCTCGATAACGCGGCTGATAAGATCCGTCTGGGTCATACCGGATGCGGCCGCCTGGTGGAAGAAAACCGTCGAAGGTGTCATGCCGGGGAGACTGTTCGGCTCCAGGACGGCGATGCGTCCGTCCTGCCGGATAAACATGTCGATTCGGGAATAGACTTTAAGACCGAGCGCCTTATACGCGGCCACAGCCGTTTCCTGGATTTTTTTCAGCACCTCTTCGGGGACCCTGGCGGGGGTCTTGTTCTCGCCCTGCCCGTAGAGAAACTTATCCTGCAGTGAGAGGATCTCCTGCGTCGGGACAGTCTCCGAGGGGGTGAGCGCCATGGGGTCGTCGTTTCCGATGACACCGCAGGTAACCTCGATACCGGAGAGGAATTCCTCCACGATGACGACGTTATCCCATTCAAAAGCGGCTGCCAGCGCATCGGGGATCCCTGCCGCAGAGACGACTTTTTTGACGGCCGTGCTGCATCCCTCGCGGGTCGGTTTCGTCACGACGGGATACCCCAGTTCCCTGTCGATGCGCGCGATGATCTCGGCTTTCCCGTTTTCCCACGCACTTTTTTCAACGGGGATTGTCTTCGGCACATCAATGCCGCTCATGCTGAGGACCTTTCTAGCCGTGTATTTGTCCATGCCAAGGGCCGAGGCAAGGACTCCGGAGCCCGTATAGGGAATATTGAGAATCTCGAGCAGCCCCTGCACGCAGCCGTCCTCACCGTACTTCCCGTGGAGACCCAGGTAAATGAAATCATATTTTTTCTTGAGGTCTTCATAGGGGATATACGTCGCCTCTTCCTGGAGATCCATCTCGATGTCCCTGGTGCTGTTTCGCATGAGAAGCTTGATGGGGATCTCCCAGAAGGCGCCCTTGCTGTCCATGAACACGGCTGCGGGGTCAAATTTCTTCCCGTCCATCTTGCTGAAGATGTTCCTGCCGCTCTCCAGGGAGACCTCCTTCTCCGAGGAGACACCCGCCAGCATGACACCGACCCTGATTTTGTTCCCTTTCTCCATCTGTATTCAACCTCTCGCCCCGTATCAGAAACCGACCGTCAGGGACACATACGGGCCTGACAGCTGCGTTTTGAGCAGCACCCCGTCCCCCTCCACGTCGTAATCCACGTACCGGTAACCGACTGCGATATCGGTAAAGGGAATCGCGGTCAGCGAGATGTTCGCATCGGCTTCATAGACGGTGGTATCCGAATAGGTGATCCCCGTCACCTTCCCCCTGGCCTCCAGGATGTTCGCAATGAGCCCGACATGGGCTGCAAGACCTACCATGGGAATCGGGTAGGAAAAATCCTTCTTCCTGTTATTGACGGAGGATTCGAGACTCACATCCCCTTCCACATACTTCATTTTGGCGATCGCCCCCGCGGACAAGCCGGCCAGCACTGTGTCTATCTTGAAGAAATCGTACTGATACTCGAAATCCAGTGTCTGAAATTTGAGGTCCGTCTGGACTCTGGCTCCCGCTGCATAGGTCGCCCCATCGAAGACCACCGCCCTTCCAAGCGTCTGGTCGCCCGACCAGTCGAAATAGGTGTATGCGAAGGTCAGATGGTGCCTGCCGAATTGACCGCCGGCTTCGATTGCATAAGCACCCTCATCGTCCAGGCCCAGGTCGTTCTCCATGTCCATGACCGTCCCGCTTGTGCCGCCTCCGTCACCGCGAAGATCCCCGCTGAAGGAAGGATACCAGTACTGGAAGTTCACGCCGACGCCCACAGCCATGGCGGAAGTGCTGGAGACAAGAATAACGGTTGCCAGTGTGAACAAAATAAGTATAGTCGGTATCTGTCTTTTCATCATAAAGTGCTCTCCTAATTGGTGTCTCAAAATTCCGCGGCCCCGTACCGCACCTTCAATATTTATTCTCACCACTCACCTCTGTCTTTTAAGGGTCTATCTGGTCTGTTTGGTCTGTTTAGTCTTTCTCACAACGCACAACTGACAACTCACAACCCGGGCTTGCAGCCCGTGCTCACCACGGATCACTGTTTCTTAAAGTGGTCCCTTCTTCTCCCGATGAATTTTGAGGGCGACCTCTATAAGCCTGGATATGATCATGGAGGGGAGCATTCCCTGTTCGGCCGCCTGCTCGAAGAAGAAAGAAGACGGCGCCATGCCCGACGAGGAATTCGGATCGGTGATGAGGACACGGCCATCCTTCAGGACAAACCCGTCGATCCGGCCGTAACAGCGGAATCCCAGGGCCTTGAAAGCGCGCACCGCCTCTTTCTTGATCTTCTCCACCACATCCTTAGAGAGATTCTTCGGCGGTGTGAACTTCCGGCACCGTCCCGGCATGTATTTGTCGTCGTAGGTGTAGAACTCGCTCTGCGGGTAGATCTCCGTGAGGGACAAAGGAAAGGCATGACCGTCCGCCTCCAGGATGATAGAGGAAAACTCCACACCGTCCAGAAATTCCTCGACGAGAGCCACGTTGTCCCATTTCAGAGCCTCGGCGATACCCTGCCCAAGGCTGCCGGCGTCCCGGATAATCGTTACGCCGACACTGGAACCCTCCCTGCAGGGTTTCGTCACTAAGGGAAAGCCGAATTTTTCCGTGAGTCTTTTGATCACGCCCTCCCGGTGCGTCTTCCACTCATACTCCGTGACCTCGTCGCTCCGGGGAACGCCGATCCCCTCGGCAGCCAGGATCTTCTGCTGGATGATCTTGTCCATCCCAAGCGCCGAGGCCAGGATCCCCGGCCCCGTGTAGGGGATGCCGAGCAATTCCAGGACACCCTGGATACAGCCGTCATCGCCATACTTTCCGTGAAGGGCGAGGAAGGCAAAATCGATGGTTTCTTTCAGGGACTCGTAAGGGATTCTCTTAGCCTCCTGCTCCAGCCGCTCCGATATGTCAACGGTGGTATTCTGTGAGATGAGCTGCCAGGGAAGGATCCAGAGATAACCGGCCCCGTCCATGAAGATGGCAAAGGGCTCGTAGAGTTCCCGGTCGATATTGTCATAGACGTTTCTTCCGCTGTTGAGGGAGACCTCCCGTTCGGAGGATATCCCGCCGAAGATGATGCCAACCCTTAGCTTCGTCATTTGCTTTAAATCCCGTGTCGCTTTTCAAGCATCTCTTCGAATATGAATGGTGCCTGCCAGTGTTGAATTTTGAATGTTGAGTGTCGAGTTGAAGGACCTGAATCCTTCTCTAATTCAAAACTCAAAATTCATAATTCATAACTGCGAGCTTCGTTCGCTAAAGATCCCAGATAAACGTTACCCCGCTGTTCGGGAAGACCCAGTCATGCTCGTTGATCATCAGGCGGATCGATTTCCCCCTTTCCGTCAGCACCTGCGGGTAAGGGCGTTTCCCCGCGAAGAAGCTCACCTCGCGCACGTTCTTGAGTTTCGTGCCGGCGTAGTTGAAGAAGATGTCGAGCCCCCGGGTGGGGTAGACCAAGTACACGGAGAAGTTATTGCTGCTCTTGTACTTCTTCGTCTGGATGTCGATCTTCAGCCGGACAGGGCGGTTTATCTTTTTCTTGAGCACGTCGCCGCCGCACCAGATTTCATAGCCCCGGGTCGTGTATCCCGCCCGGATCATGGGGACAACCTCATCGTCCACGCAGACACGATCGACCTGGAAGTCGCTTTCCTTGAAGAGGGCGTCGCGGCCGAAAAGGAGCCAGCGGTATTCACAGCGGGGGTCTTCGAAGAGCTCGGAGAGCTGCTGGTTGTTCAGGGCGCAGCCGATGATGAAGGGGTTGTTTCTCAAAGTCTTCGTGTATTCGATATGCGTCGTCACCTTGAAGTAGTTGATCGCTTCGGGATCGTCCTCGACCTCCGTCGCCGAGAAATCGGCGACGGTGATGTCGTATCGGAAGTTCGTCCGCAGCTCCAGCCGCCGGTCTTCCTTGCCAAAGAGGGTTTCGAACATCTCGTAGAAGATGGCATCGCCCATTTCCGTATCCTCGGCCCTGGCCTGGAAACAGCGGCGGATGACGCTATCGATGCGGGTAAGGGACTTCTCTTCGTCGGGGATAAAGATCCGCCGGAGCCGGGGCTCCACGGTATCGGCCTTCCCCTTGTGAACGAAGACTCTCGGGGCCCTCTTTCCGAGGGCGCAGAGGATCTCGTAGCTGATGGTCTGGGCTTTGGCGGCGATCTCGTTGGCCGAAATGTACTCTTTCCCCTGCCTGCCGAGGAGCACCACCTCGTCACCGGTCCTGCAGTCCGGGATGTGGGTCACGTCGATGGTACACATGTCCATGGAAACGCGCCCCACCAAGGGTGCGCGCCTCCCCCGGATCAGGACATCGATCTGGTTGGACAGGATGCGGCCGTAACCGTCTCCGTAACCGACGGGGATGGTGGCAATGCGGGTTGGCCCTTTCGTGACGTAGGTCCGGTTGTACCCGATGCCGTGGCCTTCGGGGAATTCCTTCAGGAGCATGACACGGGTCTTGAAGCTCATCACGGGCAGGAGTTTCGCCTTCGATGCGAGATCGGGCGAGGGGTAGATGCCGTAAGACATGATGCCCGGCCTCACCATGTCCAGGTGGAACCTGCGGAAGTTGAGCACGCCGCCGCTGTTGGCCATGTGCTTGATGGGAATCGAGATGCCGCCCCGCTCGAGTTGTTCGAGAAGCTCTTTGAAAAGATCCCACTGCCTCTGGTTGTACTCGTCGTTTTCAACCTCGCTCGAGGAAAGGTGGGTAAAGATGCCCTCAATGGCGATATTGGGAAGCCTGTTTACTTCCTTGATCATGTCAAAGGCTTCGCTGTAAAGCGTTCCCCCTCTTCCCATGCCGGTGTCCACCTCGACGTGGACGGGAAGCTTCATCCCCGCCTTCTTCAGCTGCCTGCTGATCTCCCGCGCAAAGCCGATGTCCGAGACGGAGGGTGTGAGGTTGTACTTGATGATCTCGGGGATTTCCGAATCGATGGAGGGACTGAGAATGATGATGGGCACTTCGATGCCGCCGACGCGAAGCTGAACGCCCTCGTCGGAGTTGGCCACTCCCAGGTGGGTGCCCCCGTTTTGCAGGGCAACGTTGGACACCTCGATGGCCCCGTGGCCGTATGCATCGGCCTTGACGACCTGCAGGATCCTGACCTGGGGGCCCACGAGCCTTCGGATCTCCCGCCAGTTGTGGGTGAGGTTTCCCAGATCCACCTCCACCCAGCTCCGGTACTGCTGCTCCTGTTCCGCTGCCTTTTTAGACCTGGCGTTACCGCTATTTTTCATCCCGGGAACCGTTTTTCCTTTGAAGGTCGCGCAGATATTACCAGACTGATAATGAAAGTCAAGACCAACGATTTCCCCGAAGATTTCCGATGCTTGGATTGCGCTTGACAAAGAAAAAAGGGCAGATTAATATCACTTCCCGTCGAAGAAGCCGATGTAGCTCAGCTGGTAGAGCAAGTGATTCGTAATCACTAGGTCTGGGGTTCGAATCCCCACATCGGCTCCAATGATTTCAAGGGGTTAGCCGATGGGCTGATCCCTTTCTTTTTGCCGTGTGAGACTCGTGTGAGAAAGTTATGTAAACTTTCTCATCTCCGCTGATTCCCCGACCGGGTTTGTCGCCATTTTTTCGAAAATGGTCATGGCCTCCCGCTCCGCTTCGCCGATGCTGTGCAGGTAGATCTCCGTTGTCGTCCGGCTCTCGGGAGGTTTCGGGGTCAGGCTTTGATAATTTGATATTTCTTGGCGTGAAAAAGTAGCCTCTCCCCTTTATCTCGTCGGCGGGCATGATATGCCTTAGTCAAGGATAAAGATTTGACCCTCCGTTTCTTCAATAATTGACACGGCTAATGTGAGATAGATAACGTTCTTTAAATTCGTAAGCGAGATATTCAGAGTTTGGTTCGTTATGTATCCAGATATAAGTAAGATTAGTAGTGGTGCTACAAAAATCGTGGGAATTAACCAAGTGAAGAATTTTGGAATTTGTAAAGATGGCTTTAATTGCTTTAAGCATAAATTGATCCTATGAATTCTAACGGCGGGCGTTCACCTGCGACCGCCTCATGATCGCGCCGGCGGCCGTCGGGTGCAACGCCTTGTTAGGCCTCACGCCTATCAAGCGACTTCAGGAAGGCTTCGGCCGCCGCAATTCGCCTCCTGTCCGCATTGAGGTTGATCAGCATCCTCCGGATTCCCCAGTAGAATGCCTCTACCAGCAGCACGACTCGGTCGGCTTGGATCTTGATCGTTGGCGACATTCGTGGGGGTCTCGCCTTCGCTTCAAGAGCTTCCACTCCCGCCTCCGTGTGCCCGCACCTTCCCTGATCGGTGGTCAGGCGCTTGACGACCACTTTCTGCGTGCGGCGCTTCGTTTCCAGATCTAGGCCGAGATCGTGGGTCAGCGGATTGCGAACGAGCGCATAAATCAGCCTTGCGGACTCTGGAACGTCCTCCGTTGGTTGCGGTTCTTCGGACCACGGGTAGTAATCGACAAGGAGTCCCTTGAACCGAGCGCCATTATTCCCGGAGTGCTTGTAGAGCGTCACAGACACGCCGCTCACCACTGAGGCGAGCACCTGTGCTATGGCGAAGTTGCACCCGGGCGTGACCTCAATCGCCGGCGCGGGAAGGCGAAGCATCGCGTGAACGTCGCGAAAGTAATGATCTTCCAACCGACGAATCAGGTGGCTCACTCGGGGCCCCGGTTCCGGCTCGAGCGCCAATGTAATGTACGTCATCCGCTTCCTCGTCGAGGCCTAACAAAAAGTTCACCGGGAGCCGGATTTATCGGCGATCCGGTGCAACGGCTCGTTAGCTGTCATCTCTATTCAGCCTCTCATAAAGAATCTCGACCGTAGATTTGAGTATACATGACAACGGTTTCAACAAATCAACCTGTACTTCTTGAAAACCTTTGTGTCCGTGGAACATATTGCATCGGACGCTATACAGAAGGTCCAATGTTGCTTCAGCCCTTTGGTTAACACCACGTGATTCCAATTGTTTTAGAAGTGCTTCATCTTTTTCTGGCTGTCTCTCACCTGTTACCATATCGAGTTTGATATAGAAACGGTGACTCCTTATCAGATCCTTGAGTATAACGTAACGGGGTCAAATCTTTATCCTTGACTGATTTTCTCTCTTATAATCTCCGCCTGCAGCCGCGTGGTCTCGTTTCCTTCTGAAAAGCATTATACCTGGTCCTAACAATGCCGACAGCACCATAATAGAGCCCCGGCATGCCCTAAGCCTTTGTCAAGGATAAAGATTTGACCCCCTTATTCTACACGTGCCGTAATCGCAGGGGAACGATATCAGGCGACCCCGGTCGATTTCCACGATGCGTGTCGCCAGTCGCTGGAGAAACGCCCGATCATGGGTGACGAGCATGAGGGTCTTTTCGAACT
>JAPLJU010000209.1 GCA_026388445.1 Deltaproteobacteria bacterium | reverse complement strand
GCGCCGCCCCACGGCGGCATCGCCCTGGGGATGGACCGCGTCGTGTCCAGGGTCCTCGGGACGGATTCCATCCGCGAAGTGATCGCCTTCCCGAAGAATCGCAGCGCATACTGCCCCCTCACGGATGCCCCTTCGACGGTGGCCCGGGAACAGCTGGCGGAACTGGGTCTCCTCGATCTCGGGGGGGACGCGCCGATCCCCGGGGCGGGAGAGAAGCGCGAGATGATCGATCACCTGTCGTGGGTGTCCCGCATCGCCTTCGATTCGAAAGAGAAACCTCTCATAGAGGCGGCGCTCGACGAGGCGGCCCGTCTGGCCGATCGCGTCAGGGAAAAAGCGGGTGACGAAGAGCCCCTTTACGCCGTCGTGGACGTTGTGAACCGGGTGAGGGAGGATGCAACTCCCAGGCAGTCCCCACTGGCCGAGAAGGGGGAGATCTTCAAGAACGCCCCTGCCGTGAAAGGGAATTTCTTCAAGGTCGCAAGCATCCTGGAGTAGGAAAGGAAAGAACGTATGCCTTCTGATATTTTTTCTTACCGCGAACCGTCGCCGTCATCCCGCGGGAAGGACGGGGCGCTTTCCGGGATGAAGATGGCCCTTCAGCCGAACATGTCCGTCCGGGGGTGGCCCACGGAAGCCGGTTCGATGGCGCTGAGGCGCTTTGTCGCCCTCGAGAACGCGACGGTGGTCGAGCGCCTGAAGGAAGCCGGCGCAATCCTTGTGGGGAGCACCCGCATGAGCGAGCTTGGCTTTGGTCTTGCCGGTGATTTGACGGCGAGTGCCGTTTCCGAGGGTCATGCCGATTGCGCCCTCATCACGGACACCATGGGGGAGTCGCTCGTTGCCGCTTCGATAGCCGGGCTCTGGGCGCTCAAACCGACATACGGGATTATCTCCCGGTTGGGATTGATCGGCCTTGTCCCCTCCATGGAGTGCTACGGCGCTGTCGCGATGAAGCCTCAGGACATCGCCCCGGTCATGAAGGTCATCGCCGGCCGGGACGAAAACGATTTTTCGATGCCCGATCTTGCCATCCCCGATTTTCGCCTCGACGGCAAGAAAGGAAACACCATCAAAACCATCGCCGTTCTCAAGGAATGCCTGGATCTTCTGAGTGACGATGAGGCCGCGCTCTTCCGCTCCGGCCTTTCACGGCTGGAGCAAGCGGGCTTCAGCCTGCAGGAAGAGAGTATGGAGGAATTCGGCCTCTTCCGCACGGTCCATCAGGTTGTGGGCTCCGTGGAGGCCTCTTCCAGCGCCGGCAAATACGACGGTGTCCGCTACGGTCACCGGGCCTCGGCGGCAAAAAACTGGAATGAGATGTACCTCAAATCGAGGGCGGAATCCTTCGGCATGCCCGTCAAGGCCTATCTCTTTCAGGGGGCCTATTTCCAGTTTGAAAACTTCGACGCCTTCGAAGACGCCTGCCGGATCCGCGCCCGACTGGTAAAGGCAATGGACGATCTTTTTACGCGGGTCGACGCCATCGCCATCCCGACAAGGCGAAAAAAGCATCCGGCGGAAAAAGCCCTGTCGGTCACCCAGGTGTACGATGCCTTTCTGCTCACGCTTGCCGCCAGCGTGACGGGCCTTCCCGCCCTGCAGGTCCCGGGCGTCATGAGCGACGGCGATTTCGATTCCGGCCTTCAGCTGGTGGGCCGGCGGCTAAGCGATCCCCATCTCTTATCTGCCGGTGCGCGGCTGCGGCGCTGACGGGATTTTTCGGAAAGGAGCAAGCACCCGATGGAATACGAATCGGTTATCGGCCTTGAGATTCACGTGGAGCTCAACTGTGCCACCAAGATGTTCTGCGACTGCCCCAACCGGCCCGGCGACGAGCCGAACCAGAACACCTGCCCGATCTGCCTCTGGTTCCCGGGTGCCATCCCGAAATTCAGCAGGGAAGCCCTTGAAAAGGCGTCCATGGTCTGTCTCGGCCTGAACTGTCAGATCCAGGAGCGCAGCGCTTTCGACCAGAAGGTTTATTACTACCCCGATTTGCCCAAGGGGTTTCAGCTCTCGCAGGCCCACAGGCCCCTGGCCCGTAACGGGTGGCTGGACATTACGGGTCAAGACGGAAAGACGAAAAAGCTCCGGATCCACCACATTCACATGGAGGAGGATGTTGCGAAACTCGTCCATGAAACGGAGGGCCGGACACCCATCAGTCTGGTGGATTTCAATCGCGCCGGTGCGCCCCTCGTGGAGATCGTGACGGAGCCGGACATGCGAAGTCCCTACGACGCCATGGAATTCATCCGCGCCCTGAGGACTCAGATCCGCTATGTCGGCAGTTCCGACTGCAGCATGGAGAGCGGAACGATGCGCGTGGACGCCAACATCTCCATCCGCCCGAAGGGGACGGACCAGATGAACACGAAGGTGGAGGTCAAAAACATGAACTCCATCCGTCACCTCGGCGATGCCATCACCTACGAGATCCAGCGCCAGATCGCCTGTCTCCAGGGCGGGGAGCCGATCGTTTTACACACGCGCCTGTGGGATCCCGAGAAGAAGGTGACCACCGCCATGCGGGGCAAGTTCTCGGGGCCCTGTGTTCCCGACCCCGCCGTCGCCCAGATCCTGGTCTCGCAGGCGTGGCTGAATGAAATGCAGGCGCGGCTACCCGAGATGCCCGCCCAGAAGGCGGATAGATTCATCCGGCAGTTCGGACTCACCCGCGAGGAAGCCGTGATGATGAGCGCGGAACGTGACCTCTCCGAATACGTGGAGGCGGTAATCAACCACGGCATCAAACCCAAAACGGCGACACACTGGCTGGCCACGCAGTTCCTTCCCGCCTTGAGGGAGCGCCGGCAGACCATTGTCGACACGACCGTGAAGCCCGACCGGTTCGCCGGATTGCTCTCGATGCTCGAAAGGGATGAGATCAACGCCAACGCGGCAAGGGAGGTCCTGAATCAGCTCTTCGAAAGGGACGACTCGCCGGCGGAGCTCGTGGAAAAAGCGGGTGTGCGACAGATATCCGACGCCTCCGCCCTCGAGGGCCTCATTGAAAAGGTCCTGGTGGCAAACGTCTCGGCCGTTGCCGATTTCCGTAACGGTGTTTCGAAGGCCATGGGTTTTCTCATCGGCCAGGCGATGCAGGCCTCGGGCGGCAAGGCCAATCCCAAGCTCATCCGTGAAATCCTGACGAAGAAACTGGGTGCATAGCCCGCCTGTTTGACCGACTGCCTCCTCTTCGTGCTCCCGGCAAAGTAAAGGGGACAGGCTGGTTTTTTTCAAAAAAGTTCACCTGATTATTTTTATTCTCTCCCGCCGGATTCGATTCACAAGCATTTCCGCCAAAAATCAAAAAGATAAAGGCCTCTCCATGGAAAGGCCTTCTATATTGCTGTAAAAAAGCAGCCTGTCCCCTTTATTTAAAATAATGAAGACCGGCTTCAGCCCCGGGTAACTCGGGGATTGACATGGGCGACGCTTCGGGTCATAAATAAACATCCGGCCGAACATAATTATTTGAGAACATACCAGGTATTGCTCAATGCCGAATCTTGAAGACTGGATTTAACCGATCCGGTCTTTATGGGGTATACGTACCTGAAATAGGTCTGTTTCGTGAGCGCAAAAAGGGAGGCAACCATGTCGAAGAAGACTCAAAGGACACTTTATTACACCTTGAGCTTCCTCACGCTCATCCTGGCCTTTGTTGTCATCACCTGGCTCGCGGGCGGTGCGACATTGGGGGTGACTGGAGTGGGTGCAGCGCAGGAGGGGTTCCTTTCAGGAAAGGATCATCCCGAGGTCCGGGCTACAATGGCCGTGCAGGACCGCAACGGCCGCCGCCTCATGACCCACCCGGACATCGTCGGGACGGCAACGGGGCACGCCGATGACGGAAGGCCCGCGGTCCTCATCATGACGAAGAAACGTCTCGGCCCTGCCGTGATCCCCTCGCACCTGGAGGGAAAACCGGTGGTCGAAAAGGTCACGGGGCCGATCTTCGCACTGGCCAAACCCGCCGCAAAGATCTACCCGACAAAATATTTCACGAGGCCGGTTCCCATCGGCGTCTCGACGGGGAACAGAGGTGAGTGCTCCGCGGGCACGATTGGCGCTAGGGTCGTAAGAGGGAATAACCTCTACGCCCTCAGCAATAACCACGTCTACGCCCTGGAGAATGAGGCGGATATCGGCAGTGAAATTCTCCAGCCCGGGCTCTACGACACGAAGTGCGTTTACCGCGAATTGAATGTGATCGGAACGCTAGCCGACTTTGTACCCATCGATTTCTCCGCGGACAATGTCATCGATGCGGCGATTGCCTCGGTTACCGATGCCATGGTGGGTAACGCCACACCGGCCGGCGGTTACGGGACGCCGAAGAGCGAGACGGACACCCCCTCTGTCGGGCAGAAGGTCCAGAAGTACGGCCGCTCATCCTCCCTGACAAAGGGTACTGTTTTGGGGACCAACGCCACGATTAAAGTCATTTACGGATCCCGCATTGCTGTTTTCAAGAGTCAAATTATGGTCTCCGGAAAAAGCGGCTTCATCAAGCCCGGCGATTCGGGATCCCTCCTGGTGACGTATCCCGGTAGAAATCCCGTGGGGCTTCTCTTTGCGGGAAACAGCTCCGGGTCCTATGCCTGGGCCAACCCCATCGATGAGGTCCTGGATGCTTTTAACGTAGAGATTGATGGCGAGTGATTTCAAAATGGGTTTTTTGCCCGATCCGGGCGGGGACATCACATGTTCGGGTCGATTTTAGGGAGAGTCCTTTTTGGCCTGGTCGCGGCTGCATGCCTCATGGGCTGCATGACGGCAGGGATGGTAGACCAGGAGGGACAGGGTGTGATGGCGAAGAAGACGATCGAGGAGGTGCTCCGCGAACACTCCGGCAGATTAATGTCTATACCGGGTGTGGTGGGCACGGCCGAAGGCCTCAAAGACGGCAGACCCTGCGTCAAGGTCCTCATCATTCAAAAGACCCCGGAACTCGAGCGGGAGATCCCGCGCAATCTCGAGGGTTATCCCGTAGAGATCGTCGAGACGGGCGAGATCCGCGCCTATCCGAAGAAGTAAAACTTGGAGGGCAGATGACGCCCTTTGCCTGATACTCGGCCCTGTGGGCCGTTGACCCGGAAGGAATAAGAGAGCCATGGAAAATTCAGTGAAAGAACCGCATAAAAAACCCCTGCGCGTCACTTTCCGCGTCGCACTCTCGACCATCTTCATAGTGCTGCTCCTCGGCACCGTCGCCATGACCGGAATCCTCTCTTACTATAACCTCCACCAAAATGCGGACAACCTCTCCCAGCAGGTGCTCGACCAGACATCGAGCCGCATCGAACTCTGGGTCAAGAACCTCCTTTCCAAGGCCAATGACCAGAACCAGTTGAACCGCGCGACGCTGGGGACGATCAAAATAGGACCCGAAACCTTTTTCAGGTTGAGTAACTACTGGCGACGGGTCATGGAGACGCAGCCTTACTTCACCTTTATTTCCGCGAGACTCGAGAACGGGAGCGCGCTCTCCATCGAACGGATGAAGGACGGCAAGCTCACCATCCGTGAAAGTCATATCGACCGCGAGAAGAGAACACTCGAGTTCTATGATTTCTGGCCCGATAACTACCGGGAAAGAAAACCATACAACCACAAAAAGATCGTGTTCGCCTCCAGTGGCACCCCCAGTGGCACCGTTGAGTCCTGGTACACGAAAGCCGTGAAAGCGGGGCACCCCATATGGATAGAGGCCCGCACCATCCGCAAGGGCGCCGAGACCGTTGCGGGTGTTTCCTACGCCGCGCCATTCTATGGGCCGGAAAAGGAGCTGCGCGGGGTGACGAGTATTGATTTCGACATCGTGGCCATATCAAAGTTCCTTGCTGCCAACCCCGTGGGGAAGGCGGGGTTTGCCTTCATCATCGAAAAGCCGGTGAAGGGGGAGCCGCGCGTCATCGCTCACCCGACTCCGGATATCCTCACCCATACCGTCGTAAACGAGCGGGGTCTTACGCAGTACGAGTTCGTCCCCTACCGGAAGCTCAAGGACGTCCGTGTCGCCGGTTTCATGGAGCAGTTGTCCCGGAAAGACCTGTTTCAACCGGGTGAGGGTCTCCACATTT
>JAPLJU010000174.1 GCA_026388445.1 Deltaproteobacteria bacterium | reverse complement strand
ACATCCCCGATCGGGTCGATGAGGGATACGGCCTCAACAGAGAAGCCATCGATAAACTGCATCGAGAGGGTGTCACGCTGATCATTACGGTGGATTGCGGCACCTCGGATTACGACGAGGTGACCTATGCCCGATCGCTCGGCATCGATTGCGTGATCCTCGATCACCATGAGGTTCCCGACGAAATGCCTGATGCTGTGGCGGTGGTGAACCCCAACCGGAACGATTGTCCCTTTCCTTTCAAGCAGCTCGCCGGTGTGGGCATCGTCTTCAACTTCTTGATTGCCCTCAGGGGAAGTCTCCGTCAGGGAGGGTTCTGGAACCACTGGTCCTATCCCAACCTCAGGGAATATCTTGACCTCGTGGCGCTGGGGACCATCGGTGACATTGTGCCCCTCATCGATGAAAACAGAATATTGACCAAGATCGGGCTTGACCTGATCAATGAGAATCAGAGGGTGGGCATCAAAGCCCTGAGGGAGTTGGCCGGGCTCGGGAGCAGTGTGATCGATGCCGGTGTGGCTTCTTTCTCCCTCATCCCGCGTATCAATGCTGCCGGCCGGATCGGGTCGCCCGAAGACGCCGTGAGACTTCTTCTGAGCCAGGACGCCACCGAGGCCTCCGAAATCGCTGCCCGGCTCGAATCGTATAACCGCGAACGTCAACGGCTTGAAAAGATCATTTTTGACGATATTTTCGATCGGATCGACTCGGTCCGAGACCTTCAGGACAGGGGTGCCTTGGTCCTGTCCTCCCCTGACTGGCATCCGGGCGTGATTGGCATCGTGGCCTCCCGCGTCGTGGATCGTTTTTACAGGCCGACGATCCTCATCAGTATCAGGAACGGTATCGGCAAGGGATCAGGAAGAAGCATCGCCGAGTTCAACCTGTACCGGGGGCTGAAACAGTGTGAATCCCTGCTTCTGTCCTTTGGCGGCCACCGTTACGCAGCCGGAATATCGATTCGTGAAGAGAACATCGAAGCGTTTACGGCCCTGCTCAATGAGATCATCAAGAAGGAACTGCCCGTTGTCGGTCTCACACCGCAGACTGTGATCGACGCCCTCTGTTCTTTAAGTGAGGTCAATCATAGCTTCCTCTCCCAGCTCGAGGGGTTGGCCCCCTTCGGACACATGAATCCCGAACCGGTCATCTGTGTTCGGAATGTACAAATCTCCTCCCCCTCCATCGTGGGCAACAAGCACCTCCGGATGAGGGTATTCGGAAACGGTGTGTCCTGCAATTCCATCTGGTTCAACAAGGGTCACATCATCGAGGCGCTCAGCGGCGCTTCCATGGACATTGCTTTTACACCCCAGATCAATTATTGGAACGGGGCATCGTCCATCCAGCTCAAGATGAAGGACATGGCGACAGCCGCGATCACCTGATGTCCCTCTTCCCCGATGATGGCCTTCCTTGTCCGCTTTTTTACCCTTTTTAGGTTGACCTTTGAAGGGAAGCGGATTAATTTATGCGAAAATGACCCGTCCGGAGGCGATGGTATGGGATGTGAAAAACTTGTCGAGGCTGTAGAGGTTGCGATCAAACAAGAGGAAGAGGCCTTTGCTTTTTACATGGATCTTGCCGGTATCGTGGATGACAAGGAGGCGAAAGAAACCTTACGCTTTCTTGCCAGAGAAGAGAAGAAACACAAGGAATTTCTGGAAAAGTTCCGTCAGGGCGGGTGTTTTGTCGGGGGATTGGCCATGAACGAGCCCCTGGACTATAAGGTCGTCCAACACCTTGAAGCCCCCGATCCGCAGAAAGACATGAAAACGAAGGATGTCTACCTTGTGGCCGCCTTCCGCGAACAGCACTCCCATGACTTCTACAAGGGTCTCGCGGAATTACATCCCGCCGGCGAGGTCAAAGAGCTGCTGCTCAGAATGGCGAACGAAGAACTCAAGCACAAGGAAAAGGTTGAGTATCTCTATGTCAATACCGCCTTCCCCCAACTGGCGGGCGGCTGATCTTACGGATCGGCCGGCGCGGTACCCGCAAGATCCACGGATGCCTGAACCAGCCCCTTGAGTAAGCTGGCCATCTTCATGAAATCGAGGGTATCGATCGTGTCGTTTTCTGTGTGGTAGTTGGGGTTCCGGTAAAAGGCCGTATCGGTAATCATGACGGCCGGATATCCCATCTTCCAGAAGGACCGGTGGTCCGAGAAATCCACACCGGGCACATAGCGGAGCGTTGCGATCCCCTCCACGTGAATCGTCGATCCTCTTTTAATGGAATCTCTGACTTTTTCAACCAGCCCCCTCGATTGCAGATTCCCCACGATGCTGACGAAGTCGGGTGTTGACGGGTAAAGGAGGGTCATGCCCGGCACGGGATAGGCCTGACCGCCATCCTTGTTGTTGAAATACCCGACCATCTCGAGGCACAGCATGGCGTGGACCTCCTCTTTCTTTTCCTTCAGATGCCTGGCGTAGATATAGCTTCCCTGATGCCTCGATCGAAAGAGCGGCGGCTCCTCCAGCGTGAAGAACACGAACCGGAGTGTGCGAAGCGGTTTGTGACCCTGCAGGAGGCGACAGATCTCTAGAAGAACGGCCACGGCGCTTGCGTTGTCATCGGCGCCGGGCGTACCGAACACCGTGTCGTAGTGCGCGCCGATAATGACCGAGCCGTCGTCATTGCCCTGTCCTGAAAGCGTCACAATGATATTTTTGAAGATCTTCCCCTTGTATTCATAACTCTGCAGGCTGTATGCGCACCCCATCTTTTCCAGGACCTCTTTGATGTAATCTTCCGCCTGGGCAAGCCTGTCATACTCGTAGAAGCTCCTGGACCCGATCCGGACACTCAAGTTTTCCACATGTTCGTAGAGTCTTTTGACTTCGACGTCGGTGAAAGTATCCTCGCGGAGCGGATGGACGGAGGAACTCATCTTGATCTTCAGGATGGGGTAGAGAAGAACAACCAGCACACCAATGATGACGAAAGCGGTTGCGTAAATCATTTTCCTGGTCATGGCGAGGGCGTTTGAACTCGCAGTTTTGCCATTTTTACGGGCATTCATACACGACAGGGGGTCATTTGACAAGGGGGATTTCAGGCCGGCCTCAAAAGTCGCGACGCGCCATCATGATCCGAAGACGGTCTATAAAAAACCGGAAAGAATAAGGAAGTTCGATTTTGAGAGGTCCATTTCACCTCCGAATCCCGGCGGAATAATCCCGTTGGCGGCACTTTACAAATCGCCTTTTGAACGACCCTTTAATCTGGTATAATAAATGGATGATCGGTCCTTCATGAGAAGAAAGCCTCTCATACAACAACGTCGGGAAGGAGAAGACAGATGAAGAAGGAAGAACGGTTAAGCGCCATTGAAATCGCCCTGAAAAATGAAATGACCGAACGGGAATTCTACCTGAAAAATGCCAAGCGGACGAAGAATCCCCTCGGCAAGGCCATGTTCAGACAAATTGCCGATGATGAACTCGAGCACTATGAACGACTGAAGGAATTGCACAAGGCCTGGCAGAAACAGGGCAAGTGGCCGGCATCTGTTCCCCTGACGGTCAAAGGGACCGTGGTCAAGGATGTGTTGAAAGACATCGTCAAAAAAGCGGATAAGGCTCCGCCGGGTGACGATGATGATCTCAAGGCCATCCGCGTTGCACTGGATTTTGAAGCCAAGGGAGAGAAGTACTACGCGAAGCTTCGCGATGCGTCCACGGAACCGAGTGAAAAGTCTTTTTTTGACCTCCTGTCGAAGATCGAGCGGGAACATTATCTTTCCCTCAAGGATACGGAGGAGTTTTATGTAAGTCCGGATTCCTGGTACCGGAAGAAGGAACACCTGATGGTGGACGGCGGGTAAACATCGGGGTGAGAGGGTTTTCCGTTAGAACCTGCCCGTGTAAAGAAAAGAAAGGAGGGACACGATGACCGAACAAAAAGTGCTCGCGGTTGGGAAGAAAGCAAAGGATTTTATACTGAGCGATCAGAACGGCGAGTCTTTTCGCCTTTCGGACTTCACGGGGAAGAAGATTCTTTTATCTTTCCACCCCCTGGCCTGGACGTCGATCTGCGCGACACAGATGCAGGACCTCGAGAAGAACATTGACCGATTTGAGAAATCAAACGCCATGGCGGTGGGAATGAGCATCGACAGCGTCCCCTGCAAGAAGGCCTGGGCGGACAGCCTCGGCATCAAAAGAACAAGACTCCTTGCCGATTTCTGGCCCCACGGGGAAGTGGCAAAATCCTTTGGTGTCTTCCGCGAGCAAAACGGGTTTTCGGAGCGCTGCAATATTCTCATCGATGAAAAGGGAAAGATCCTTTTCGTGAAGGTTTACCCGATCAAGCAGGTTCCTGACATAAAGGATATTCTTGATATCATAAAATAAGTTATCGTAATAAATAGCTTATTTGTACACGGTCTCACCCGGCTATTTCCAGTGACGGCGATCCTTTATGAGATCGCCATCCAGCGTCCCGGGCTCGACCCATTCACATTCATCAATGCTCACAGTGCAAAGATCCCGGAAGGCCTTTTCGAACCGCGACCGCAGTGCCGCCTCGTCGCCCGCTCTTTCCAGATGAACCTTCAGGATGTCCCTGTGCGCCTTTCGATCAACCCATAACTGGAATTTAATCCCCGACAGTTGCTCCCTGATTTTCTTGAGCTGGCTCGGCGCGACAAACATCCCCCGGACTTTGACGGCATCCCCTACCCTGCCCGCAATGCCGTTCAGCCGATGAGCGGTCCTTCCGCAGGGGCAGGGTTCTTCGATGATGCTAGAGAGGTCGCCGGTAGCAAAACGGAAGAGATAGAATATGTCGTTCGGTCTCGTGATAACAACCTCTCCCAGCTCATTGTTCGAAACGGTTTTTCCCGTCTCCGGATCGACGATCTCCACGATGACCTCTTCGCAGATGTGCCACCCCATTTTCTCAGGGCACTCATAAGCCACATCGCCCACCTCCGTGGCACCGTACATTTGATAGGTGTCTATTCCGTAGTCCCGTTCGAAACGCGCGCGGAGCGATGCTTCCAGAGGCTCGGCCGCGAAGCTCGCACGGCGGAGCTTGAAGTCCTTCCGATAGTCGTAGCCCAGTTCCTCGGCGCGTTTGATGAGGGCCGCAAGAAAACTCGGTGTCCCCGTAAAGCCTGTGATGCTGAGATCGCGCAGGAGCTGAACCTGAATGTCACTGCTTGCCGTTCCGGAGGGAACGACGGTGGCACCGACCCGGCGAAGTCCGCCGTGGAAGGTGAGACCCGCAGCGACGAGGTGGTAAGAGAAGGCGTTGAGGACGATGTCACCCGGCCTGAAACCCGCGGCCCAGTAAGCCCGTGCCCACAGGGGGTCTTCTTCCGGAAGGTGGGGCTCGTAGACGGGACCAGGCGAGATAAAAATCCGATCGACGGCCGCTGTCGGGTTTTCGAATCCTCCGTAAGGGGTATCTCCCATTTCCATCTCGATGAGTTTTGGTCGGGAAATGACCGGTAGCCTCTCCAGATCCTTTACCGACCGGATCTTTGATGGGTCAATCCCGTGATCATCGAGCATCGTCCGGAAGCCCTTCGATTTTTCATAGGCCCGCCGGATCATCCGGGCCAGTTTCGTATCCTGGTCGCGTTTTCTCCTCGCGATCGACCTCGTCTCTTTCTCGTCGTAAAAGACTCGCCGGGTCCCACCCGTTTTCATTTCGACCTCCTGTCGCGTCTGATGAATCTATCGGGTCTCCTTCGCTTTTCCGGTCTATTGGGTCGTCAGCTGAAAAGAGCCGATCCGGTTCTGGTGACCAAACAGACCAAAAAGACCAGATAGACTAAATAGACAAAATAGACTAAACAGACCTTTTCCTAGAGCCACCGTTTTCTCCGCTTGTACGCCTTCACATCCTGATAGGATTTCGCTATCCCTGTTGCACCCATGCCGAGATAGAATTCCTTGACATCCGGGTTTTCCCGCAACTCGGCAGCATCGCCTTCCATGACGATCTTGCCGTTTTCCATCACATAGCCGTAATGGGCGATCTGAAGGGCCATGTTGGCGTTTTGCTCGACAAGGACAATGGTCGTCTCCTGCTCTTCGTTAATGCGCCGGATGATCCTGAAGATTTCCTGAACCACCATCGGTGCGAGCCCCAGCGAAGGTTCATCGAGGAGCAGAAGCTTTGGGTGGGCCATGAGGGCTCGGCCGATGACGAGCATCTGAAGTTCCCCGCCGCTGCAGTAACCCGCAAGGGTCTTTCTCCGCTTCACCAGGACCGGGAAATAGGCATACACCAGATCCAGGTCCTCCTTGTAAGGCTTCCCGAAGCGAGTGGCCGTCCCCACACGGAGATTCTCTTCGATGGTGAGGTATTTAAAAGGCTGTCGACCCTCCAGGACCTGGATGATCCCCTGGCGGGTGATTGTCTCGGGCGGAAGGTTGTGAATCTCGGTCCCGTCGTAAAGAATGGAGCCTTCCGTGACTTTGCCGTTTTCAGGCTTGAGGAGGCCCGAAATGGCCTTGAGGGTGGTTGACTTTCCGGCGCCGTTGCTCCCCAAAAGCGAGATGATCCGGTTTTCCGGCACGGATAGCGAAACTCCTTTCAGGACTTGAATCACGTCAGAATAGACGACGCCGATGTTGTTGATCTGTAATAGGATCTTGTCGTTCATGAAGGCACCTCAATAGGAAAAGGGCCAGAGTCTGAAACTGGAGCGGATGATTCGCCAGAGCTCCGCCAAGCCCTTGGGCTCGAAAAGAATGAAAAGTACAATGGCCAGACCGAAGGCAAACTCCCTCAGGGGAGCAACCGTGAGCTCCACACCGGTAATACCCCCCACATTGATGAGCCAGTCTGTGAACCACCGCAGGGCTTCGTTCAGCCCGGTGATGAAGATGGCCCCGAAAATGGTCCCCGTGATGCTGCCGAGGCCCCCGATGATAATCATGGCGATGTATTCGACGGAAAGCATGAGATTGAATGGTTCCGTGGTAATGCTGATCATGTAATAGGCAAAAAGGGCGCCTGCGAGCCCCGCGTAGAACGAGCTGATCCCGAAGGAAAGAAGCTTGTAACGGAAGACGGGGATACCCATCCCCTCTGCGGCACGGTCGTTGTCCCGGATGGCGATGAAAGCCCTTCCGAACTTCGTCCGCACGAGATTCACGGCAAGCCACGTCATCAGAACGAGGCAGAGATAAATCAGGAAGAAGTAACCCCTGTCACCGGTGATGCTTAAGCCGAAGATCCCTGCCTCGGGGAGGATGATGCCCATGGTGCCCTTGGTGAGACCCTCCCAGTGGAGGAGGATATATTCAATAATGAACTGGCCGGCCAGAGTGGCGATAGTGAGATAAAGCCCTTTCAACCGCACAGAGGGCAGGCCGAAGATTATGCCCACCAGCGCCGTTATAAGGCCCGCGGCGGGAAGCGCGAGAAGGATCGGAAAGTTCCATTCCGTCGCGAGAATGGCTGCGGCATAAGCGCCCACGCCGAAAAAGGCCCCATGCCCAAGAGAGATGAGCCCCGTGTATCCCACGAGGATGTTGAGTCCCAGGGCCGCGATGGCGGCGATACCGATCATGTTGATGATGTAAAGCGGATAGGAACCTAGCAGAAAGGGCACGAGGCCGAAAAGCACGGAGAGGCCGATGGTCATCCAGAGGCGGCCAAAGTCCGTCTCGAAAATCGTAAGCTCCTTTTCGTAATGGTCCCTGTAGTTACCGCAGGGATGGAACCTGAATCTTCGAAGCATTTTCCAGCCTCCCCTCAAACCCGCTCGATTTCCACGAGACCGAAGAGTCCATAGGGCCGGACCAGCAGAATCGCGACCAGAGCGATGTAGGGAATCACGTCCCGCAGCGACGGTGACAGATAGCCTCCCGTCATGGTCTCCAGCAGACCGATGATAATACCGCCGATAATGGCCCCGCTGATGCTGTCGAGTCCGCCGAGAATGACCACGGGAAAGACCTTGAGGCCGATGGAGCTCAACTCGTGGACGTTGATGCCGTTGATGAGACCGAGGATGATCCCGCTGATTCCCGCCACCAGGGCTGCGATCGCCCACGACAGGGCGAAAACCCGCCGCACGTGAACACCCAGGGAGAGGGCCGCCGGCTGGTTATCCGCCACGGAGCGCATGTAGATCCCCTGGGAGGAGTATTTGAAGAAGAGCCCGAAGAGCAAAAGGAAGACGATGCCCATGAAAATAGCCGAGACATAAACCGGTGGCACCTGAACGACGCCCCAGTTCCATGCGAGAAACTCGGGTAATAGATCGGGATAGGTATAAAGATTCCCGCCCCAGATGAGAAGAAGCGCGCCTTTAAACATGGCGGCAAGCCCCACGGTCAGCATGATGATCTCGATCAGGGGTTCCCCGATGAGCGGGCGGAGAAAGAGGCGTTCAACAATGAAACCGAACACGAACGTCCCGGCCAGGGTCAAGATGAAGGCGGCCGCCACGGGAAGCTCCGCCCACGTCACGAGGGCAAGGAACAAAAAGGCCCCTATGGCCAAAAGCTCGCCGTGCGCGAAATTGAGGACACTCGATGCCTTGTAGATCATCACGAATCCCATGGCTGAGAGGCCGTAGAGGAAACCGATGCTGATGCCGTTCACCAGAAGTTGAATAAAGAAGTCCATACCGGTCACACCTTTCTATGTCGTGATCACCCGGACCCTGGTTTCCAGTGTGCCGACCTGTCCGTCGCGGTAACGGACCTGCCCCCGGACTTCCAGGGAATCCTTATTTTCGTACATGGCCTCGATCAGCTTGATGTAGAGGCCGTAAACAAATCGCCTGCGCACCTTTCCGGTCCGCGTCAATTCCTCGTCATCGGCATCGAGGAGCTTGTAGAGCAGAATGAACTTGCGGATCTTCATGGGGTCGGGAAGCTGCCCGTTCACCTCTTGAACCTCGCCGTGGATGAGTTTTTCCACCTCCGTCTGTTGCGTGAGGTCCATGTAGGTCGTGTAGGGGATCATGCGGTCTTCCGCCCAGTTGCCCACGTTCCCCATGTCGATATTGACAAGTGCCGTGAGATAGGGCCGGCCCTCGCCGAAAACAACCGCTTCCTTGATATAGGGGCTGAATTTCAGGCGCGTTTCGACAAAATCGGGCGAAAATGCCGCCCCCTGCTTGTTGCGGATGATGTCTTCCTTTCTCCCGATGATCAGAAGATGACCGTCTTCGTCCAGGTATCCGGCATCGCCGGTCCGGAGCCAGCC
>JAPLJU010000247.1 GCA_026388445.1 Deltaproteobacteria bacterium | reverse complement strand
GCCAGGACCGTGGCCGAGAGGAGATCGTCGGCAATGCCGTTGGCCATCTTGCCGATCATGTTGGCGGTGGCAGGCGCGATCAAGAACAGATCGGCGATCTCGGCCAGAGCGATATGGGCGATGCCCCCGTCGTCCCGCCCGTCATACATCTCCACGAATACGGGATTCTGCGAGGCAACCTGCAGGGTAAGCGGCGTGATAAATTCCGTGGCGGATCTTGTCATGATGCAATGGACATTGATCAGCAGATCTTTCAACTGCCCGACGATTTCAGGGGTCTGCCAAGCCGCGATACTGCCCGTGACGCCCAGGACGACTGTTTTGCCCAATAACATCAGGGGCTACCTCTCTGCCGTGTGCCCGGACGATCAGCAACCGCCATTGGTCGATGCGTTCTGTCCGAAGTCAAAACCAGCCGCCCCGGAAATGGCTTCGTTTGCCTCCTGGATTAGACCGATGGCGATTTGCTCCGCCCGCATCCAGTTCATGATGGTATCACTGGCGCGAATTTTGTCCTGAAGCGCCTCGATCTTTACATATAGATCATCATGTGCCCCTTTTATCCTGCAAGGAATAGTATTCTTCCAGTTCCTGCGATGATGCCAAGGTTTTCGCAAATGCTCTCGCCTTTTCAACCAGAGAAGACGGCCTTGTTGTTTCCATATCGCCCCTTCCTTTCTAACAGCAGCCACCGGTGCTTGAATTTGCTGAAAAATCGATCCCAAGCAAGCCGGATATTTCCGTATTCAGGGTTCTCATTTTCTCCTGAAATTTCTCGCGCCTCTCTATAAGATTCTTAATTAGAGCATCGGATTTGACCTTTGCCTCCAGCTTATTAAGTGCGGTCATTTCCTCTTCCGGCACCCCTGCTCCCCTCATGCGCGCCATCTGTACAACCCGTTGACGGAGTTGATAATCTGAAAGAAGACTACGGGCCTCCTTATTGTTTCTGAAAGCCGCCTCGGCCTGTTTAAGGGCTTTGTGCTCCTTAGACTCAAACAAGGCTGCGCCAAAATCCTTGGCCACTCTCATGACCTCTTTTCTCGTTACACTTTCCATTCTGATATTCAGCTCCTTCCAGGGTTCACCTTTATAAACAATCATCATTCTGCCGTTTTAGCAGCAACCCGCTCCCGACTGAGGGCCGCATCCCGAAAAGCCCCCCATGTCTCCTCTGGAACCCATGACATTCATTCGTCCGAAGAACTGGACCATCTTCTTGCCTCCGCACTTGGGGCATTTTAATTTCAGCCACTTCTCCTTCTCTGCAATGGATGCAAACACGTCTGTTTTTTCCCTGCACTCCATACAAACATATTCATATGTGGGCATATCATCATCTCCTCTAAGACTGATTTATTCTCTCTTTGATCATGGACACGGCTTCTTCAATCGTCGGTACCCCCATGGCCACAAGTTCGTCATTGAAGCTCAGAATCGGCGTAATCCCCGGGCCGAATTCCTCCAGCATTTTTCCGGCATCGGGGAACCGGGCTCCGAGGTCGTTATCCTTTTCGATGGGATGAACCTTCACGGATACCCCAAGGCCTTCCATGGCGGAAACAAGGGCTTTTACGTATTCCTCGCTCTGTCCTATCGAGCAGCAGGTCGTCCCCGGCCCGCAGGGGAACTGCAGGGATGCGGTAAATATCCTCACAACGTTCATGGTCTTCTCCTCCGTTCCATACGAAAATCAAACGCCACCGCACACCTCCTGGCCCAGCGCTATCAGATCCTCGAGCCCCTTCGGCTCCCGTTCAAGAAGCGGAATGAGCATCATCGGCTTGTTGAATCTGTCTTCAATCTCGGAGATGTACTTCTCCTGCTGTCTCCTTCTGTTATGAAAGAAGGAATTTTCACCGGAATGGTCCGGTAGAATATAGTTTACGGCAACCGCCGCCGTTTCGATGCCGACCTGTTTCTTCAGCTCTTCGGCGGCCCTCCAGGCCTCAATCATGGGTGTGTACTCGGGGTACATGACGAAGACGAAGGAGCTCTTGGCCGGATTTTTCATCTTCTCGATGACGTCGGCATATTTGTTTGTCGTCTCCTCCGACGTCTGCTTCGTCAACGTACCCAGGTCGATGAATCCCTTCCAATCCGTAGGAAGTTCCAGCAATCTCAGGGTGTGACCCGTCGGGGCCGTATCGAAGATGGTGATGTTGAATCCGTTTGTCTTGAAGTAGCTCATGAAGCGCTCGAAGGCGGCCATTTCTTCGGCGCAGGGGGAATTGAGATCCTCCTCAACGGATTTCTTCGTTTCCTCACTCTGGTCCTTTGATGAGAGGCCGGGTCGGTCGTCACGATGAGGGTCTTGAATCCGCGCTGCGCCATGCAGACGGAGGTCGTGGAGGCGATGGTGCTCTTTCCGACGCCGCCCTTTCCGGTGAAGAAGAGATAACGGGAGCCGTTTGAAGGCACAAACAGGCTGCCGCACAAATCATTTCTTTGATGCGTCCGTCCTAGCGTCCAGGCGGATTCCTCGCGGGGCCGGGCTTTCCTCTTCTCCTCTTTGCCGTCGTAGATCAACCGGCCCACGGCGTTCAAAAGATCAATGCCCGATACCTCCTGGTCTTGAAGCGGATAATAAATCTTCGGCAACGAGGAAAGTTCGCGATTGATTCTTTCTACGATCTTTTCCTCCTCCGTTTTCTTGTGCCGGAAAAAGTCATCGGTGATCGCCTCCGCGGGCAGGATCCCGTTGACGATCAGGAGGCTCGTCTCAATCCCAAGCTTCGACAGCTCTTCGAAGCTCCGCTTCGTCTCCACGATGGATAAGTTCTCGGGCTTCAGGACGAAGACAAAAGAGGTTTTATTCCGGTCCTGAAGATAGGAAATCGCCTTTTCGTATTTTGCCTTCGCGCTCTGAAGGGAGGCGCCCGGCCCGATGCAGGTCGCGCTGTTGCCCGCCAGGGTCTCGGTCCATCCGCTCGGGAGCTCCAGGAGCCGGATCGTGTGTCCCGTCGGCGCCGTATCGAAGATCACGACGTCATACTGCGGGTCATCCATGAACTCGATGAACTTGTCAAAGGCCGCCACCTCCTCCACGCAGGGGCTGTTCAGTTGTTCTCTGGTGACCTGTAGATTCTTTTCATCTAGAAGTTCTCTCAGAGGGCCCACAATCCTCTCCCGGTATTCCTCCGAGGCCTCATCAGGATCAATCTCGATGGCAAAGAGGCTCTCGATGCCGTGGATCGGTGTGATGTGATGTCCAATCGTCTGGCTGAATATGTCAGAGAGATTCGGTGCGGGATCCGTTGTGACGAGGAGGGTTTTATACCCCTTTTTAGCCAGCCACACGGCCGTCGCACAGCTCATCGTGCTCTTACCAACACCGCCCTTTCCGCTGAAAAAGATGAATTTGACTTCCTTCGTTTTAGGAACAACGACGTCCTTAATCATGAATCATTCTCTCCTCTAAATTCTTTTTTAATTCGTCGTACTTGAGATATCTTTTCTTGGCGACGATTTCGCCGTTGATGGCTGTGATGGGCAATATTGCCCCGCCGTTTTCCCTTACCATCTGAAAGACTTCCTTATTGGCAAAAAACATGAGGCTGTTGAAAGCCAGGCTTGCCCGGATGATATTTAACTGCCCGTTGTACTGGCTTTGAAATTTCTTTACGGTTTCGTTAAACTCTATCAGTTCCCGGTCCGGCTCGGGCCCGCATACGCCGGTCGAACAGCACATTGCACCCTCATAAATGATCAACTCATTTTTCCCCATAATAACTTTTCTCCCGTTTTTTATTTTTATCATCAGGCCTTGGAACCATTGTCGCCAACAACTCTAATGCTCGGGCCCACTTTTCGCTCTTCAGACCATCGACGCACTTCTCTTTTTCTCTCAGGGATAATCTCAACTTCAATCTTTTGGAATCATTGAAGAAATGCTCGTCCATTATGCTCGAAACGGCATGAAGAACGGATTCATGAAACGGGTCTTTAGGAGTAGCCAGACTGAAGTAGACCCATTTCCCCTGTTTGCTTTCTTTAACAAGTTTGGCTGTTTTAAGGATTTTTAGGTGACGTGAGATGTTGCAATGGCTGTCCTCAATGGCATCCATGATCTCACAAACGCAGAGGTCTACCTTGGCCTCGCTCAAAAGCCTAATAATTTTAATTCGGGTTTCATCCCCCAATGCTTTCAATTGTTCTACGAAGTCGTCCATTTCTTCATATTCACATATTCAATTCTGTGCATATGATAGTCACTAAAGCGATCTTGTCAAGGAAAAATGTATGGAAAGGGAACTTCGGCGGGTTTTGTGGCACTCTGCGGGCGCATTCCCCGCGGCATGCCGCGGGTAGGAGCCGGTGATTGTTCCGGATTCATGCCATGGATTCAATGAACCAGAGTATAGATTTTGTACGCCGTCATGATAACGATGAGAATGCCGAAGAACTGACGGATCCTCCCGCTCGGCACGTAGAGGCTCGTGATCCGTGCGCCGATAAATGAACCTATGGCACCTGCGAGAAGCAGGGGAATCGCTATGGACATATCCCACTGGGCTGTGCCTATGTGTGGAATTAACGACGAAAAGGAGGGTGGGCAAACGGCGAAGGCGTTGATTCCTGCAGCCTTCTTGGCATTGAATCCGACGAGGATGAGTGTGGGCATAAGGAGAAAGCCCGGACCGATGCCCAGAAACCCACTCAGGACGGAGATGGGTACGGCAAGGATCAGGGCCAACTTGAAGTTTTCATCCCCGGGCCGTTCTTTTACCGGCCTGAAGAGTCTGTAGGACAGGTAAAGAACCGAGGCCAGGTAGGCAAACCAGACATAAAACTGCGCCACATGCTGGACGAGCCAGGCGCCGAAGGGCGCCGTCAGAGTCGTTACTATGGCGAGAGTGATTGCCTTTTTCCAGTCCACAAAACCGCTCTGGGCGAATCCGAAGACGGCGAAGAGGGCCGTGATGCCGTTGAGAAGGAGGCTAAGCGGCTGTACCTGGTGAACGAGATCGGGGAGAAAAAGCGCCAGGAAGGGAACGGCGGAAAAGGCCACCCCCAGCCCCAGCATCCCCGAGGCGATGGCAAGAATGAACAGGCCGGAGGTCATCACGATGGCAGTGGTTGTCATGGCCGATTCTCTTAGTGTGTTCTAAACTTTCAGACAGAGCATGGTAAAAATTCTCCTGTCAGAGGGAATTCCGCTGCTGCGTGTGCAGGATGTCTTATTTTATGCCGGAAAGGATTTTCTTCAGTTCCTCCACCGTCGGAATCTTTCCAGAGACGACGATCCTGCCATCCACAACGACAGCCGGCGTGACCCGGATACCCAACGTGGCGTACTTCAGCATGTCATGAACATGCGTAATTTCAGCGGGAAGATTCATCTGGGCGCAGGCCTCGATGACATTCTTTTCCGTCGCATTGCACCTGGCGCAGCCGGGTCCGCATACCTGGATCTTCATACCTTACACCGCCTGTATCATAGGATTTCTATGGGGATCTCAAAAATGTAGGTCAACACGTAATAAAGGCCGATCACGATGAAAATGACTCCTGTAGCCCTCTTGGCAAAGACTTCAATCCGTGTAATCCCGTGGTAGATTCTTGTCACATACCGGGAGCCCAAGGCGATCAGGACGGCAAAGACCATGACGGGAAGCGCCGTGCCGATGCCGAAAACAAGAGGGTAGCCGATGCCGGATCTTGCCTGGACTGCCAGAGGGATGAGACTCCCGAAGAATAATGCCGCCGACACGGGGCAGAAGGCCAGCGCGAAGAGGCCGCCCAGGAAAAACGACCCGATCACGCCTGAGCGGTCCAGCCGTTCCTGAAGCCCCTGAGACGGGGAGAAACCGGGCAAGTTGATTTTCCATATATCCAGTAGAATGAGACCTACCAGGATCAGAAGGATCCCCATGATTTTGTTGAAATCGTTTTGCAGAAAATTCGACAACAGGGGAGTATTAACCATGGCCTGCACAACAAGAATGCTTATCACCACGTAAACGGTGCTTCTACCCAGGGTGTATAGAACGCCCGAGAGGAGCACCCGTTTCCTGTTCGTCACATGGAAAGAAACGAAGGATATGGCGGCCACATTCGTTGCCAGAGGGCAGGGGCTGATGGAGCAGAGAATGCCCAGCCACAGTGCAGTCACTGCCGTAAGAGAGAGGTCCACCTATTTTGCCTCCTCCAGGAACTGCGTCGTTTCACTCTTGACGTACTGGTAAAATCGGTCCTGGTCCCGTATCAATTGCCAGACGTCTTTCAGGTTCTTCCATTTCTGTTGCTGATTGTTGCGGTAAAGAGCCAGAACCAGCGAACGAGTGTGGAGCTGGTAGTCCTGAATGAAATGCCGGTTGGCAGGATCATCCACGTTGACGGAGCGAAATTCGAGCTTGCCGCTTTTTAAATCGTCGGCAAAATATGTTTCGATCGCTTCCCGTGAATACTTTTCGATCTTTGTGCAGGTATAACAGCGGTAAGTTCCGTGAAAGTAATAGGCGATGACTGTTGTTTCTGTTTTCTGCGCAGCCTTTGCCTTCTTAGCGGTTGTTACAGCCTGTTCTGCAATGGATACATCGCAGACAAAAAATAAAATAAACAGCAGAAGAAAGAAACGTGTCCATCCTATTCGCATTTCGATTCCTCACTTTTAAGGACATCGGGCCTGACAATCCTGGTTATTTTGCCTTGGTAAGGCAGTGACCAGATTCGGGCACACTTCATCATCTTTATATCTGAAAACCCTGACCACAACCAATCTATAACACAGAGATTTATTTGATATCGGCAAAGAGCTTTTTCAGTTCATCGACGGTCGGGATCTTGCCCGAGATGGCAATCTTACCATCCACGATGACCGCTGGCGTTACTCTTACGCCGAGATTCCGAAAAGATTTCACATCGAATTCGTGGGAGATGTCCGCTGCGAGATTGAGTGCCGCACAGGCGTCAATGACGTTCTTTTCCGTGGCATGACATCTAGCACAACCGGGACCTGCAACTATAATTTTCATACACTGACTCCTTTCCTCAAAGAATGAAGTTTCCAAAAAACCAGCCAACGAAGGTTCCCAGGATGATGATGGTAATGACATAGACGAATGATTTTTTAACCCCGAAAACCCGGGCAATGGCGATCCAGTTGGGGAGACTCAGCCCGGGGCCGGTTAAAAGCAAAGCGAGCGCGGGGCCTTTGCCCATCCCGAGTTTCATCAGTGTGTCGACGAAGGGGGCCTCCGTCATCGTGGCGAAGTAGCTCACGGCCCCGATGAAGGTGGCGATGAAGGATGCCGTGACACCATTCCCCCCCAGCCACTTTTGTATCCAATCCGGTGGCAACAGTTTTCCCAGGACCCCCACGAGAAAAACACCCACGATGAGAAGAGGGAAAATCAGTTTTATGAACCACCAAGTCTCCCGCAGCCAGCTCTTTATTTCTTCTTTCGACAGTGCCTTCAGACCATAGGCCAGCAGAATCAGTGTCGCAACCCCCCAGATGATGACCTTTTGAATGTAAGGCCCTGTCTGGCCAACGTAATTCGGAAGTAGCAAGGATGCGGTAATGAGAAGAAGAAAGATGAGGTGTTTCCTCGAGATGATGCTGTTTTGTGCAGTGACATTTGTGGGTGCAGCAATCTCCCGGACTTCATTGCGGAAGACCAGGGTCATTACCCAACCAACCACAAAGGCCATCGAAAGGGAGGCGATGACGCGGGCAACGACGATTTCAGGGCCCAGGATGTTTCCCGTGTATATGAGAGACAGAATATTTGCAGAGGGTGAGACCCAGAGGACGATGAAGGCAACACCTATGGAGGCACCGCTGAAGTAAAGGCCCGCCGAGACGGGGATGACCGTGCAGGAGCAGGCGGCTACGAAGAAGCTGGCGAAACTCGCCAGGGAAAAGGATTTCGCCTTGTTAACTTTCGCACCCAGATGATTCAAGATCGCCTCCTGATTGATGAAGGCAACCATTCCACCGGCGAGCATGAAGGCCGGGATCAGGCAGGTCAGCACGTGAGTGGCCACATAGTCCTGAATCGCCAGCAATCCGGCGATGATCAAATCCATAATCATGATTTTCTCCTTCACAGTAAATGATTAAACAAAACGCGCAAAAACCTAAAACACCGGATCCTTATAGTGCCATTTAGCAATACAACTTTTATTTCTTTCGAAGATTTTCTCTCCTGATTTTTTGTGTCTTATCAATGAGCGCGGCAATCTCCGGCTCCTGATCCAGCCAGTGTCTCAGGTTTCCCAGCAGGCTCGCCGTGTACGGGCTGGATGCGCCATCAGACAGATTGTAATTCGCCCAGAGACCATCTTTCTCACATCGAACCAGGCCAGCCTCCTCAAGACCCTTCAGGTGCTTGGAAACCGTGGGCTGTGCGATGTCCAGGGCGGCCTGGATCTCGCAGACGCACATAGGCCTGTGTTGCAGCATCTTGAGCACTTTGACCCGGTTGGGGTCCGAAAGGGCCTTCATGACCTTGATAAAGTCTTTCAAGAGGACCTCCATATTGCTAATTAGCAATATATAGACTCATCCCCCGGCTGTCAAGGCTCATTTTCGGGATTGCGGGAAATCCTTTTTGGGGATATAGACCGCTGGAAGTTACGGGAGGTTCGGATAAACCATGGATGATTCCGGTGCATCAGACCGATTCGAAATACTCGCTGAGCGGTACATGAAAGAGGGACGTCACGAGGAGGCGATCGATCTGTTTAAAAAGCTCGCGGCGCAGCACCCGGGCGAGGATTCCTATGTTTTTCGTCTGGCCCTGGCGTTTAAGGACGCCGGAAAACTGGAGGATGCCATTGAATGTCTGGAGGGTCTTCTGGAAAAGGAACTGAAGAGGAAGGTTTTCACGGGCTTTGCCTACGATGAGCTTGTCAGGATCTTCAGGCAGGAGGGGCAGCACAGCAGGTTCGTTGATGTCTGTGAAAGGGCGGTGAACGCACAGCCCGAAGACCCGGCGCTTCTTTTCACGCTTGGAGATGCCTACATCCGGGCCGGCCAGGCGGGGAAGGCCATTGAAATTTTTTCAAGCCTCACCGGGATGGATCCTGACTCTACACTTTATTTTTCCCACCTGGGTCTCGCCTTCATCGCGGCGGGAGATCTCGACCGCGCCCGGGAGGCCTATGAAAAAAGCATCACCATCGATCCGGAAAGCGCTGCGCTGGTTCACCATAAAATGGGGGTCGCCCTGAGCCATTACGGTTACCATGAAAAGGCCGAATCGGCCTTCAGGGACGCCATCAAAAGGAATCCGGGTGAATCGCTCTACTTCTGTGATCTCGGGGATGCTCTCGTCAAAATGGGGAGAATCGAAGAGGCCGCCGCAGTATACGATGAGGCGGTGAGGAAAGGTTCTTCCTCCGCAGCGGCCTATCTGAATCGTTTCGGGAAATCCCTCCTCAGGGAAAATAAATTCCGCGAAGCGATAGAGGTCTTCAAGAGGGCCGTCGAGAAAGAGCCTGGAACCCCCTTTTATGCCCTGCACCTGGCCGAGGCGTACGCGCAGGCGGGGCTTCCGGAGCTGGCCGAAGACATTCTGAAAAAACTTACCACTCGGGGGGGGTGTACTTGAGGAGCTTGCAGAAGCGGTCTTTATCGACACACTTATCGTAGCCCTCCTCCACACTGATCCACCTTCTCTGGAGAAGCTCCATAATGGAGTCGTCCATGGATACCATACCAAGCCTTCTTCCCGTCTGAATAACCGTTAGAAGCTGATAGGTCTTCTCTTCCCTGATCAGGTTTGCCGCCGCATGCGTGACCAGGAGGATCTCCAGCGCGGCCACACGGCCCATGGTGTCCGTCCTTTTGAAGAGGGCCTGAGAAATAACGGCCTTTAAAGACTCGGAGAGCGAGGTGCGGATCTGCGCCTGCTGGGCGGCGGGGAACATGTCCACGATTCGGTCGATCGTTCGAGTGGCCCCCATGGTGTGCACGGTGGAAAGGACAAGGTGTCCTGTGTTGGCTGCCTCGATGGCAAGTTCTGTCGTCTCGAGGTCGCGCATCTCCCCGACGAGAATGATATCGGGATTTTCGCGAAGTGCCGCCCTCAGGGCCATGGCAAAGGATTGGGTGTGGGTGCCCACTTCCCGGTGGTTGATGATGCACTGCTTTCCCTGGTGGACGAATTCGATGGGGTCCTCGATGGTGATCACATGACCTTTTCGGTTCTGATTGGCGTGCTCGATCATAGCAGCCAGTGTCGTCGATTTGCCGCTTCCCGTTGGACCCGTGCAGAGAACAAGCCCCCTCGGGAGCATGACAAGCTGTTTCAGCACCTGCGGAAGTCCCAGGTGGTCGACGGAGAGAATGGTACTCGGGATCTCCCTGAAGACCGCCCCGTGACCGTTTTTCTGCATGAAGTAGTTACAGCGGTAACGGGCCAATCCGTCCAGCTCATAACCGAAGTCCAGATCCCCCGTCTGTTCAAAAAAGCGGATCTTGTCGGGTGTTATAATCTCGTAGAGCATCTCCTTCAATTTCTCATTTGTCAGGACCTCGCTGGAGATCCTTATCATGTCACCCCGGATTCTCAGTGCCGGCTCGTTTCCGGTAAAAAGATGGAGGTCCGAGGCGTTGCGTTCATGCATCAGTCTAAAAAGATGGTCTAATTTCGCCATGTTGCATCTCCCTGTGTGCCACTTTAATATCAGGAATTAAGTGCAAATTTTGTGCCCCTTCACGGCATATGGGTAAGGACGCGTCAAAAAGTGCGAGAACATGCGCGGTGGATATGAACACCCCCACATCTTAATCTTATCGGTTATCACAGGATATTCTGAAGGGATGTATGACGAATCAGCCCTTGACAGACGAAATCGGCATGTTATATTTCGAAGTCAAAATTGACGTGGGGATGTAGCTCAGCTGGGAGAGCGTCGCGTTCGCAATGCGAAGGTCACGGGTTCGATCCCCGTCATCTCCACCATTTTTTCCCGGCTTCCTGGTAAAAAAGGGGGCAGGCTGTTGTTTAGTCTACCCCCTTTTCCGTGGACGGTCCGTCTTCGACAGCTTCCTATACCACCCCCGTGACCATTCATCTCATCATACTGGGACATGAAAAGTAAACGCCCTGTTTTCGATCGAGACACGGAGTTCTTTTATGATGTAAAGAGCCTTCTTCTTTTCGCTCTCATCCGGGAGTTTCTTCTCTCCCCTTAACTGCTTCCGGGGATGGCAACGTGAACGGACTCATCGACGTCGTAGAGGATCGTTCCTTCCCTCCCATCGGCCTTTATTTTAAGGGTTTTTTCATCAACTCTCTTGTAAGAAAAATGAAAATCCCCTCCGTCCTTTCCGATGGTATCGGCGGCTGCCAAGTATTCATCGACGGTAGGCCAGATGCCGTTATGCAGGTATTGCAGGCTTCCCCATGAAGTCACACGGGCGCGCCCCTCTGCGAGCGCCGACTGGACCGCTTTAAGTCTTGAATCCTCGATAAGATCGAAGTATCTTGGCAGGGCTATGGCCGCAATGATGCCTAAAATCGCCAGAACAGCCATAATCTCGATCAGGGTGAAGCCTTTTTTATCGATTAACATATTCATTTAATTCATTATTTAGTAATACGTATTTTATAAACTGCATATGTTTCTTGCGTTTCATTTCGCACATGTAAGTGGGAAAATCAATCGGTAGATCGTCGTATTTTCATTCGTATTTTGTTATGACCGGGGTATTACGAAAGGAATATCGCAGAGAAGGCGTGATCATCAGGCCCGATTTACAGGACGGTCCCTGTGATTCCAAATCGACAAAGATATCAGTTAAAAAAAGGAGACAGGCTGATAAATAACCTGTCCCCATCATTTATTAAATCTCCCCGGTCCTCCGGATCAATCGAAAAGCTTTGCGAATCTCCATTTCTTCCTCTTCTTCCAGCGCCCGCCGTGACAGGCATGGCTTGCGAGGAGCGGCAACACCGAGGTGGCCTCGGCAAAGAGCATCTGCTCGTAAATGCTGTCCACCTTGCCCCAGGAGGAGGCCTCTTTCAAGGTCGAACTCGAGCAGGCCCCGTCCCTGACATCGGCCACCGTGATCTGGATGGCGTATTTGTGCATGGGAGCATCGATTCCGAGGATCTCCGCGCAGATGACGGTGTCCTGGGCGAAGTTCTTGGGCACGCCTCCGCCGTTCACTCCGCCAGCACAGCTTCCGTCCCCCAGGCTTGGGGGACTCCCCCTCCCCCTGAAATAAAATCAATGGACCTCTCCTATCGCCCCCTTCGATGACAAAACATTTGACATCTTATGCAGGATTCATTATGATCTCACTTGAATTCTTCTGAATCCCTGGAAATCTGGGAGGACTGGTGTTGGAAAACAGGTGGATGAAGGTAAAAGAGGTTGCTGCATACCTTCAGATCAGCAAGGACCTTATCTACAAGTGGGCGCAACAAGGGAAAATCCCTGTGTCGAAGATCGGCAACCAATGGCGGTTTAACAGGGAAGAGGTTGAAGAATGGGCAAAGGCCCAACGACCACGGAAGCAAGCGAAAAGATGAGCCTATCTGAAAACATAAGGAGAAAGAAATATCCTCAAGCCATAGCAAACTGGCCTGTTGAAGAACGCCCACGGGAGAAATTACTTCTTAAGGGACCGGAATCCCTTTCGAACGCTGAACTTCTCGCTATCTTTCTTCGAGTAGGTGTAAAGGGTAAGACTGCCATTGGCTTGGCTCAGGAGCTTCTTTCTCGATTTGGCTCTTTACGAGAACTCTACGTAGCACCCCTAGAGGAATTGGAAAGTGTGCTCGGTGTAGGTCGGGCCAAGATCGCTCAATTTAAGGCAGTGATCGAGTTGAGCAAACGTTACCTTGCTGAAGGGTTTCAGAATCGTCCCTATGTGGAGTCTTCGGGCGATATTCTTAAGCTTCTCTATCAAGAAATGCGCGACTTGGACCAAGAGGCCTTCAAGGTCCTTCTCCTGAATGGGCAAAACCATGTCTTGAGAATCGAGGAAATCGCAAAGGGAACGCTGACGACCGCTCGAATTTATCCGCGAGAGGTGGTCAAGGTTGCCCTTCGACATTCCGCCGCTGCGCTCGTGTTTGTTCACAATCATCCATCCGGAGCCGCACAGCCCAGCGAGGATGACAAAAAGATTACGCGGGATCTTGTTTTTGCATGCCGGCTCATGGGCATGAAGGTTCATGACCACATCATTATTGGAGATAATGAGAAGTTCAGCTTCGCTGACACCGGGATAATCGAACAATACGATAAGGACTTTGATTCGAGGGACACTTCGTGACCATGGTCAAGAAATTCGAGAAGGCGGAAGAGACCGAAAAGCGAGAAGGGCAGATCCGGGACTTTGTCTCCGGTCACTGGGTAAAGGCTAGCCCCGAAGAGCTCGACGCTGTCCAGATTTTTTCACGACGCCTGATTGAAGATTATGACTACCCGAAATCGCATATTCAGACTCGGCCCCAATACCGTGTCCGCAAGCGCCCATCGGACGAGGAAAAATCTTACCCCGTGGATATTGCCGTTTTCAAAAACAGCCGCCGGGTCGAAGATGATCTGTTCATGGTTGTTGAGTGCAAAAAGAAAAACCGCAAGGATGGCCTTGCGCAGCTCAAACTCTACCTGGACATGTCAGCAGCAGAGATTGGGGTCTGGTTCAACGGTCTTGAGCACGCATATCTAAGAAAGGTCTACCACAAGGATGGGCGGCGCACCTACCAAGATCTTCCCAGCATACCACGCCACGGCCAGCGTATCGAGGACATCGGCCTTTTCAAGAGGAAAGACCTTAAAGTTCCTTCAGACCTAAAGGCCGTCTTCCGTGATCTTCGTAACCACCTCGCCGGCAACGTCACGGGCATCACGCGCGACGAGGCCTTGGCCCAACAGATTATCAATCTCCTCTTCTGTAAGATTTATGACGAGATCAATACCGGAGCCGATGATGTCGTCACTTTCCGTTCCGGGATTGACGAGCCACCACGTGAGGTCAGGAAGCGGATACTGGCCCTCTTTGATGACAAGGTAAAGGGGGATTTCAACGATGTCTTCGATAAGACCGACGCCATCACGATAGACGCCGAGAGCCTCGTATACGTTGTTGGCGAGCTAGAGAACTATTGCATTACGGAAGCGCCCCGGGACGCGGTCGGTGATGCGTTTGAGGTCTTTATCGGCCCCGCCCTTCGCGGTGGGGAGGGCCAGTTCTTTACTCCCCGAAACGTCGTCAAGATGATGATCGATATCTTAGACCCAGAGCCGGGAGGTATGATCCTTGACCCCGCGTGCGGTTCCGGTGGCTTCCTGATCATGGCACTGGAGCACGTCTGGAAGAAAATGGAGGTCCAGTCCAAGGCGAAGGCTTGGAGCGCTGTGCAGCTCGATCGGAAGAAGCGCGATATTGCGAGTAAGTGTTTTCGAGGCATTGACAAAGACTCTTTTCTGGCAAAGGTTACCAAAGCCTACATGGCGATCATCGGTGACGGTCGTGGCGGGGTCTTCTGTGAGAATAGCCTGCTTCCTCCTAAGGACTGGCACCATGCTACACGAGACACCATCGAGATCGGTTCTTTCAATGTAGTGCTAACCAATCCTCCCTTCGGAACGAAAATTCCGATCAAGGGGGAGCGCGTGCTGGCGCAGTACGAACTGGGATACAAATGGAAAAAGGACAAGAAGACTGGCAAGGTTGAAAAGACAAACACGCTCCACGAGGACCAGCCGCCTCAAATCCTCTTCCTAGAACGTTGCCTGCAATTTCTTGAGCCTGGCGGACGTCTCGGGATTGTCTTGCCCGAGGCTGTGTTTGGAATGCCCACGTACGAATATGTCGTGACGTTTCTCCGCGAGCGGACCAAAATTCTTGGCATTGTCTCGATGCCTGAAGCTTTATTTAAGACCAGTGGTAAGGGCGGCACCCATGCCAAAGTTTGCGTGGTCTTTATTGAGAAGACAGTCCCGAAGGAAGGTGAGGCCTACGTGATCTTTATGGCAGATGTTAAGTGGTGCGGTCACGATTCTCGCGGCAACCCCACAATTCGAAAGGATTCTTCGGGGGTTGAAGTCCTTCTCGATGATGTACCAAAGGTTGCCGAGCGGTTTAAGGAAATTGTTAAGGGTGGCAAATGACAGTGTACAATCACCTTGGGTTTCTCTTAAAAAGCTCAGCGGTTCGTGGGTCTGTTCTTATCCCCAAATACTACAACCCAGAGATTAAGACCCATCTTGACAACCTCAGACATACCCATGAGCCAGTACTTCTCGGAGAACTCATTCACCGGGGTCATATCCAGACTGCCACCGGTGACGAAATAGGCAAAATGGCCTATGGCACGGGGCCAATCCCGTTCATTCGAACGTCCGACATTTCGAATTGGGAGATCAAAGCTGATCCTAAACAGGGTGTAAGCGAGACCATATATGAGCAGTACGCTTCAAAGCAAGATGTGCAGCGTGGAGACCTGCTCTTCGTTCGTGACGGCACCTACCTCATAGGTGCAACCTGTCTCGTAACCGAGGCCGACTCCAAAATCTTGTATCAGTCTCATATTCTGAAATTCAGAGTCGCGGCCGATGCGCCGGTCTCTAGCCCGTTACTCCTGGCACTTCTAAGTGCCCCGATAGTACGTAGGCAGATTCGAGCCAAGCAGTTCACGGCAGATATTATTGACACGATCGGAAACCGTTACCATGAACTTATTCTGCCACTTCCAAGACATTCCGAAATTCGCTCAAAAATAGAAAGGTCGGTCTTGGCTGTCGTTCACGATCGCGTGGCTCTACGAGAGCGGTTACGGCGGATACCTCTCTGGTCGCAGGGACTCATACAAAACGTTTCGGCAGAGCTCCCAGACATAGATAACGACCAATTCGAGCTGAGCGGGAACCCCGGTTTTGTCATCCGGTATGGCAAGGTCCGATATAATATCTTCATTCCTCGGTATTACGATCCAGTAGCGGATGAGGGACTTCGTGGCTTGGCTACCACCCATGATCTCATTTCGATCAGTGACCTCGTCAAGAAAGGCGTGCTTGCATTTGATACAGGCATCGAGGTCGGCAAGATGGCCTACGGGACGGGTCCAGTGCCGTTCATCCGTACCTCCGACCTCTCCAACTGGGAACTCAAAGCTGATCCAAAGCAGAGCGTCAGCGAAGACCTCTACGATGAGTTTAAAGACAAGTTGGACGTGCGCGCCGAGGACTTGTTTGTCGTACGCGACGGCACCTACTTGGTCGGAACATCGTGCATTCTGACTGAGCATGATACCCGCATTCTGTATTGTGGTGGACTCTACAAAATACGGGTGAAGAAGAAAGACCAGCTTGATCCCTATCTTTTGTTATCTCTGTTGAACTGTCCCATTGTCAAGCGGCAGATGCGTGCCAAGCAATTCACTCGCGATGTGATTGATACTCTGGGCAAGCGCATTTTCGAAGTCATATTGCCCATTCCAAAAGACAAAGATCTCCGAGAGCGGATAACCAGGGAAACGCAGGAGACCGTGCTGGGTCGGGTGGCTCTCAGGAACAAAGCCAAGCAGATCTCTCTGGCTGTCGAAGGTATCATCGAACCGGGAGAGGAAGATAAAGATCTTCTTGAAACGATTTAGTTTTTAGAGGTGTATTCTAATGAATGATTTGTACTTGCCCACTGTGAAGATCGAGTTCCACCACACCCAGGTTGGAGCAATGTTTCAGGAAGGAGGTCGGTTATGAACTGGCCTGAACCAATTTCCAAAGTGCTGATGCTGCCAGGTGGCGCATGTTTTTATAAGTGTGCTCTTCAGGTAAATCCCTCTCATTACGCAAGAACTTACCGCGGACGGAACCATGGCATGAATGAAAGTGACTACCTTAGCGGCCTTGTCGCAAAGTGCATCGAGTTGGACATTCGCGTCATTGCTATCACAGACCACAACCATGCTGGCTCGATCGATCATATCCGCGATGAGGCGCAGAAAAATGACATCTATGTGTTCCCTGGATTCGAAATTTCCTCATCCGAAGGTGTGCACATTTTGTGTATTTATCCGCCTGACACGTTGACAGACACATTGGGCCGCTACCTTGGAGAGTTCGGTATTCGTGACGTGGACCCCTCCGCTAAACTTTCGAACAAATCAATCGCTGAGATTCTGTCCTGCGTGAGGGAACAGGGAGGTGTGACCATCGCAGCACACGTCACGCAAGAGAAAGGCCTTCTTAGCGTTCTTCACGGTCAGTCCAGGATAAATGCATGGAAAGACAAGAATCTGTTGGCCGTTCAAATTCCAGGGGCTATTGATGATGTGCCGGACGACAAACGACCCATTTTGCGCAATCAGAACCCGGAGTACAAACGGGTTCCTACTGCCGCCCCGAATCTTGCTATGGCTGTCGTGAACGCGAAGGACGTTACGCAACCAGAGGAGCTATCGGACCCATCGGCGACCTGTTGGATCAAAATGTCCGAAGTCACCGTCGAGGGTCTACGTCAGGCCTTCCTCGATCCTGTCTCCCGCATCCGACTTGCAAATGCCCCGGCACCAGAGGATCATACCGAGTTTGTTGCCATGGCCTGGCAAAGTGGGTTTCTCGATGGGGGCGCCATCCACTTCAATGAAAACCTGAACGTCCTCATCGGCGGGCGGGGCACAGGCAAATCAACAGTGGTCGAGAGCGTGCGGTATGTGTTGGGTTTGGAGCCACTCGGTGAGGAGGCTCGCAAGGCCCACGAGGGGATTATCCGGCAGGTCCTTCGCAGTGGCACAAAGGTTTCCCTTCTTGTCCGTTCTCACAGGCCGGCAAAGCGCGAGTATCTGATTGAAAGAACGGTTCCCAATCCACCGGTGGTGAGGGATAACACCGGGAAAGTGATTACCCTAACTCCAGCGGACATCTTTCCGCAGGCCCAGGTGTACGGGCAGCACGAAATCTCAGAACTTACGAAGAGCCCCGAGAAGCTTACACGCCTTCTAGAGCGTTTCGTGGACCACGATCCCAGCCTATCACAGCGCAAGATTGATCTTACGCGAGAACTAGAACGATCCCGAGTCCGTATTCTTGAGGTAAAGAAGGAGTTACGCCAGATTGATGAGCGTTTGGCATCCCTCCCCGCCCTGGAGGAAACTCTCAAGCGCTTTCAAGAAGCGGGCCTTGAGAAGAAACTCAAGGAACAGAGTCTCTTAGTCCGTGAAGAGAGAATCCTACGCACGGCAGGAGAGCGTGCTACTCCCTTCCGCGAGATCCTAGACCAGCTTCGCCGGGCCATACCGATCGATCGTGCGTTTTTATCGGTGAAGGCGCTGGAAGGGTTGCCAGGAAAAGAGATCCTTACAGAGGCGGATACAGTTCTCGAGCGGCTTGATCGGGATATTGGGGTTGCTATTAATCAAATGGCTAAGGCTCTTGAGGAAGCTGATAAGGGACTTGCCATAGTCCGCCAGCGATGGGATGACCGGAAGAAGGGTGTTCAAGCCGCCTATGAAAAGATTCTCCGAGAACTTCAGAAATCTAAGATCGACGGCGAAGAGTTTATACGGCTCCGGCATCAGATTGAGGAGCTCCGTCCGCTCAAGGAGAGGCAGGGGACGCTTCAGCGTGACCTGAAGGAACTCGAAGACCAGCGCCGTAACTTCCTGGCCGAGTGGGAAGATCTTAAGACCGCAGCGTATCGGCAGCTTGATCGGGCGGCGAAAAAGGTGAACAAGGCCCTCGCTGACCGGGTTCGAGTTCAGGTGACCTCTGCGGGGAACAGAGAACCACTGTTCCAACTCCTCCGGGAGCAAGTTGGCGGGCGTCTCGGTGAAGCTGTTGATGCACTCAAAAAGCGAGATTCGTTATCACTCAAGGAGTTTGCCGACGCCTGTCGTGCGGGGCGTGATGCCCTCGCGCAAAACTTCGCGATTCCACCGGCTCAGGCTGAACGCCTTGCTCAAGCTTCATCTGGAACATTTATGGCGATGGAGGAATTGGACCTTCCTCCGACAACTCGCATTGAGCTCAATATAGCCGGGGAGGGTCAGCCGATTGCCTGGCAGGCCCTGGCGGATCTCTCCACGGGGCAGAAGGCAACAGCGGTGTTGTTGCTGCTCCTACTCGAGGGCGAGGCGCCCCTCGTGGTAGATCAGCCGGAAGACGACCTCGATAACCGCTTCATCACAGAAGGGGTAGTACCCAAGATGCGCGAGGAGAAACGCCGTCGTCAGTTCCTATTCGCTACGCACAATGCGAACATCCCTGTCCTTGGCGATGCAGAACTGATTGTCGGTCTTAGGGCAGCAGGTGAAGCTGGCGAGGGAAAGGCTGAGATGCCGACCGAACACATGGGGTCGATTGACGCTCGGCCAGTGCGAGAGCTTGTCGAAGAAGTTCTCGAAGGCGGCAAGGAGGCATTCGAGACGCGCCGTCTGAAGTATGTCTTCTAAGGATCATTCATGACGAAGACGGAACTGATCGAACTTATTCGAAATGGCGAGAATTCCGGCGTGGAGTTCAAGCGGGACACTATTGATAACCGCGCTCTCGCGAAGGAACTGGTGGCCTTTGCCAACTTGCAGGGGGGGCGCGTGCTGCTCGGAGTCGAGAACGACGGAACCATCTGCGGCATCACTCGGGATAACTTAGAAGAATGGATCATGACAGCGTGCAGAGATAAGATCCGGCCAGAATTGATCCCTTACTTTGAAATCCATCGTGATGTCGCGCCGGGCAAAAATGTCGCTGTTGTCCAGGTGGAGCGCGGGTGGACTGCGCACCATGTCTGGCACGACAACCACCGAATGTGGTACATCCGCGTCGGGACGCTGAGCCGTGAGCCGAGCCAGGAAGAACTGGAGCGTTTGTTCCAGCAGCGAGGTGGATTTCGTCTGGAAGTCCGACCGGTCTCTGGGTCTTCCATGGTGGACCTCGACCGGAGGCGATTACGGGATTACTTTGCGCGTGTACGGCAGCAGGAGGTTCCACCGGATGAAGACGAGGTGGGCTGGCGTATGCTCCTTGTCAACACGGAGATCATGACAGAAGACGGCGGTAACTCTCCGGCTACAGTCGCAGGTCTTCTCTTATTCGGGCGCAACCCAAACCGTTTTCTTCCGCACGCTGGGATGGATGCTGTCGCCCACCCGGGATTGGAGAAGGACTACGCAGCCAAGGAACGCAGTCCCCTCCGAGGCCCAATCATACCGCTCTATAATAGACAGGGGGAAATTGTTGAGAACGGTCTTGTCGAGCAGGCAATCGACTTTGTACGCCGCAATACGACAGTCGAGGCACATCTTGACGAAACCGGCCGGCGTCAAGAGCGATGGAAGGACTATCCCTTGGAAGTGATTCGTGAGACCGTCGTGAATGCGCTGGCCCACCGTGACTACTCACTCTCGGCAACCGATATCGAATTGAGCCTTTACGAGAACCGCCTCGAAGTGATCTCTCCTGGAAGATTGCCGAACGGTATCACGCCCGCACGGATGCGTACTGGCTGTCGTGCGGCCAGGAACCAGCTCATTAAGGACGTGATGCGTGATTACGGCTACATGGAACATATGGGCATGGGTGTTCCCCGCAAAATCATCCGTGGGATGCTCGATCACAACGGAACTGAACCCGAATTCATAGAGGACGGGGAGCAATTTATAGTCCGTCTCTGGAAGGAACCGCAGAAACCATGAAACCTGGTCTGGGTGGGTCAGCTTCGTCGGCGTGCTCGTGGCTCAACCTTCGGTTTTCGCCTGCCTGCGCGCGCCGACATGTGGTATTATAAAAGGTAGGGCTGAGGGTACCTTATTATTTCAGTTCAAAACGAATGGGGCGGCGGCGCATATAAAATAAATCTTCAGAACCGCCCGCAGGCCATGACGTTCAGTCATGGCCCGGGCCAGGGCCACACCTTCCCGCGACCGACGTTCAGGAGGGAGCGGCACCAGGAGCAGTGCGAGGCCGCGGGGTGGCCGAGCCTGCGACGGATGAGATCACTGGCGTTCAAAATAGGTTCGATCCCCCTCATCTCCACCATTTTTCCCACATCACGGCATAAAAAGGGGCAGACTGCTATGCAGCCTGCCCCTTTTTATGTGCATGGCCCTTTTTCGCTGTCTTCTTATACCGACCCCCTTTAACCATTCATAATAGGCCGGTATGAAAGGTAAAAACCCCGCACTCGATCGAGACACGGAGTTCTTTTATGATGTAAAGAGCCTTCTTCTTTTCGCTCTCATCCGGGAGTTTCTTCTCTCCCCTTAACTGCTTCCGGGGATGACCACGCGAACGGACTGCTCGAAGTCGTGGAGGGTCGTTCCTTCCCTCCCCTCGGCCTTTATTTTGAGGGTGTTTTCGTCAACCCTCGTGTAGGAAAAACGGAAATCTCCCCCGTCCCTCCCGATGGTATCGACGGCCTCAATATATTCATCAACAGTCGGCCATATCCCGTTATGCAGGTATTGCAGGCTCCCCCATGACGTCACACGGGCGCGCCCTTCGGCAAGCGCAGATTGGACTGCTTTGAGTCTTGAATCCTCGATGAGATCGAAGTATCTCGGCACGGCAATGGCCGCAATGATACCTAAGATCGCAAGAACTGAGACAATCTCTATCAGGGTGAAACCTTTTTTGTTGGCTGAATTATCCATATATTTAAATATCTTAGAAGCCATATATAATTTATCAACTGCAAATGTTTCTTGGGTTTCATTTCGCACAAATAAGTTGGCAAATCAATCGGTAGATAGTCGTATTTTTAGTCGTATTTTTTTAAGACCGGGGTATTAGGAAAGGAGTTTAGCGGTGGGGTCTGCCGGTTCAATCAAATAGCCTTGCGAACCCCCATTTATTCCTCTTCCTCCAGCATCCAGCGTGAACGGTGCCCTTTTTAACCTATGAGCGCTCAGATGCCAAAATGAAATCCCTGGCCAAAGCTTTTCCTGAGCCGAAACGGGGAGATACAAAGTTCTTGCAACCCACTGACGGCTCTGTTAGATAGTCCCTGATGGATCGAGGGTCCGGCCGGTCACAGACACCGCAAGGAGCCTTAGATCCACAAGAGGTTGCCGCATCGAATGAAGGAAATCCTGACCGTCCGGGAACTGACGGAACGAATCCAGTTCGTTCTCGAGTCAAGCTTTGATTCCCTCTGGGTCGAAGGGGAAATCTCAAATCTCAGAAAACCTGCTTCAGGACATCTGTACTTCACCCTCAAGGATGAACAGGCCCAGATCAGGGCTGTCATCTTCCGTCCCGTCTACCGGGCCATGAGATTCGAAATCCAGGACGGCATGCACATCATCTGCAGGGCGAGGCTCGGCGTCTACAAACCCCGGGGTGAGTATCAGATCATCATCGAGGTGGCCGAACCAAAAGGCATCGGGGCCCTCCAGATCGCCTTCGAGCAGCTGAAGGCGCGCCTGGAGAAGGAAGGGCTTTTCGATCCTGCACGCAAGAAACCAATCCCCTTTCTCCCCAAAAAGATCGGCGTCATCACCTCCCCCAGCGGTGCCGCTATTCGCGACATTCTCAACATCACCGGGAGACGTTTTCCCTCCGTGGGCATCGTCATCGCGCCCGTGCGTGTCCAGGGGGCTGAGGCCCCCCCGGAGATCGTGGAAGCCCTGGCAAACCTGAACACCCTGCCGGACGTGGGGGTCATCATCGTGGCCCGTGGCGGCGGGTCACTGGAGGACCTCGCCCCCTTCAACGATGAAAGGGTCGCCCGGGCCATCTTCGAATCGCGGATACCTGTCATCTCGGCGGTGGGTCATGAGATTGACTTTACCATTGCCGATTTTGTGGCCGACCTTCGTGCACCCACACCCTCCGCCGCGGCCGAGCTGGCTGTCCCGGTGAGAAATGAACTGCGGGAGTCCCTGAAGCGGTTTTGCCTTCGCCTGGAAGTCCTTCACCGCAAGATGAGGGAAAACCTTGCTGAGCAGGTGGAGTCCCTGAGGGAGCGTCTCCGGGATCCCCGGAGAAAGATCGTCGAGCTCCGCATTTCCGTGGACGATTCTTACGAGAAACTCACGGCGGCCATCCGACGCGGGGCTGTGGAAAAAAGATCGCGTGTTGCGGCCGAGCTCCGCCACCTGATGGCCCTGACACCCCTGGCCGGCATCAGAAACTCGCGGTTTCTTATTGAAAATATGAAAAAAAACATGCTAACTGGACTTTTCCGAACGATGGATTATTTCAGAAGCAGGCTCGAGACGCATACGGGTATCCTGGATTCGCTGAGTCCCCTTGCCATACTGAAGCGGGGCTACAGCATCACCCGCAAGCGTCCGGAGGGTCTGATCATCAAAGAGGCCTCGGCCCTTTCGGTGGGGGACGAGGTGGGCGTCAAGGTTTCAGCGGGGAGCTTCGATGCCAGGGTTATTCGTATCGACAGGGAGTGATCACCATGGCAGAAGAGAAATTTGAAAAAGCCCTTGCCAAGCTTGAGGATATCGTCAGGCGGATGGAGCAGGGGGACCTGACGCTGGAGGAATCCCTCAAGGCCTTCGAGGAGGGGATTCGGCTCTCGAGGCTCTGCGCGAAAAGGCTCGATGAAGCGGAACGGCGGGTCCAACTCCTCCTGAAGACCGAGGAGGGTCTGTCCGTGAAGCCCTATTCGGGGGAGACAGAGGAAACGGGAGAAGATGAAAAATAATCTTGAGGATTACCTCAAGTCGAAAAAGGAAACCGTTGACGCCGCCCTCGAGAGCTACCTGCCCGGCGTGAGTTCCGTTCCCCCCATCATCTTTGAGTCTGTCCGCTACAGTGTCTTCGCGGGAGGAAAGAGGCTCCGGCCGATCCTCTGCCTTGCCTCGGCCGAGGCGGTGGGCGGGAAGGCGGAAGCCGTGCTTCCAGCGGCCTGTGCCCTGGAGATGATCCATACTTACTCCCTCATCCACGACGACCTCCCGGCCATGGACGATGATGATTACCGGAGGGGAAAACCGACGAACCACCGGGTCTTTGGTGAGGCCGTGGCCATCTTGGCCGGCGATGCGCTCCTGACAGAGGCCTTCCACCTGATTTCGAGCCGGGAACTCTTCAAGGGTGCACGGGTCGAGAGCATCCTGCGGGTGATCCATGAGTTATCCCAGGCCTCCGGTTACTTCGGCATGGTGGGCGGACAGGTCGTGGACATCCAGTCGGAGGGTCAGACCGTCGGTGAGGAGACCCTTTACTTTATTCACACGCACAAGACGGGTGCGCTCATAACGGCTGCCGTGCGGACCGGGGCCATCCTGGCGGGCGCGACGGAGGAACAGCTCCACGCCCTCTCGCAGTACGGCAGGGATCTGGGGCTCGCCTTTCAGGTCGCCGACGACATTCTCAACGTGGAGGGCAACCGGGAGGCGCTCGGGAAAGAGACGGGAAGTGACACCCGGCTCAAGAAGGTAACGTTCCCCACAGTGATGGGTCTCGAAGCGTCGCGTCAGAAAGCCCGGGAGCTTGTGGCGCACGCCCTCACCCATCTCGGGTCCTTCGATGAGAAGGCCGAACCCCTGAGGGGAATCGCCCGGTATACGATTGAACGGAAATCATGATGGTCATCCTCATGAGGTCTAAAGCTCATGCTTGAGAAGATCAACTCACCTGCGGACATCAAGAATCTTCAGCTGGGAGAGATGGAGATTCTGGCCGGGGAGATTCGTAAGAAAATCATTGAGACCGTGTCCCATACCGGGGGACACCTCGCCTCGTCGCTCGGAGCGGTGGAACTGACACTGGCGCTCCATTATGTCTTCGATACCCCCCGGGACAAGATCGTCTGGGACGTGGGACATCAGGCCTATGCCCACAAGATCATCACGGGCCGAAGGGAGCGCTTTCACACCCTCCGCCAGAAGGACGGTATCAGCGGTTTCACCCGCAGGGAGGAGAGCATCTACGATGCCTTCAACGCGGGTCACAGTAGCACTTCCATATCGGCCGCAGCCGGGATTGCTGAAGCCCGATGCCTGAAAGGCGAAGATTTCAAGGTGATCGTTGTCATCGGTGATGGATCGCTCACGGCGGGGATGGCCTTCGAGGCCCTCAACTGGGCCGGCGACCGAAAGAAAGATCTCATCATCGTTTTAAATGACAACGAGATGTCCATTTCCCACAACGTGGGGGCCCTGTCCTCCTATCTGAACCGCATCATGACGGGGCACAAGATGACGAAGTTCAGGACGGACGTGAAGAATTTTCTGAAGACCATCCCCAACATCGGTGAACAGGTGGTGAAATTCACCCGGCAGGCCGAGGAATCGCTGAAGGGTCTTTTCGTCCCCGGGGTCCTCTTTGAGGAGCTGGGGTTTCAGTACGTTGGACCCCTGGAAGGTCATCGACTCGATCATCTCATCAAGAACCTCCGGAATGTGAAGGAGCTCAAGAGACCCGTCCTCGTTCATGTCGTCACGAAGAAGGGCAAGGGATACCGCTTCGCCGAGGAAGAGCCGTCGCGTTTTCACGGCGTGGGGCCTTTCAACCGGGAGACCGGTCAGCCGCTGTCCGACGGTGCCAGCCCTCCCACCTACACGGAGGTCTTTGGCAGGACCCTCGTTCAATTCGCAAGAGAAAATCCAAAGATCGTGGCCATCACCGCGGCCATGTGCTCCGGCACGGGCCTGGATCCGTTCTGCGGGGAACTGCCGGAGCGATTCTATGATGTCGGCATTGCGGAGCAGCACGGCGTGACGCTGGCGGCGGGGATCGCCGTGGAAGGATTCAAACCCGTCGTGGCCATCTATTCCACCTTTCTCCAGAGGGCCTATGACCAGGTCCTCCACGATGTCTGTCTGCAGAATCTGCCGGTGGTCTTTGTCCTCGACCGCGGGGGCATCGCCGGCGAGGACGGCGCAACACACCAGGGGCTCTTCGATCTGTCCTACCTGAGGTCCATCCCCAACCTGGTTGTCATGGCGCCCAAGGATGAAAACGAGCTCCGGCACATGCTCAAGACCGCCGTTGAGCATTCCGGCCCCGTCTCCATTCGATATCCCCGGGGCCGGGGTGTGGGCGTGCCCCTGGAGGATCCTCCGCGGCTTCTCGAGATTGGCAAAGGCGAGGTCTTGAAAGAGGGCAAAGACCTCGTCCTCCTGGCCATCGGGTCCACGGTCTATCCCGCGCTTTCGGCCGCGCGGCAACTCGAGACCGAGGGCATCCATGTGGTTGTTGTCAACTGCCGCTTTGTCAAGCCCCTGGATGCCGAGCTTCTGTGCTCCATCGTCGCCACGGTGAAGCGGGTCATCACGGTGGAGGAAAACGTCCTCATGGGCGGCTTCGGGAGCGCTGTGCTCGAGATGTTTCAGGAGAGAGGCATCCGGGATGTCGCTGTGAAGAGGCTCGGGATTCCCGATGTCTTTGTCGAGCACGCCACGCAGGCGGAACTGAGGCGAAAATACGGTATCGACGAGGAGGGGATCAAGGAAGCCGTCCGGCAGATGATTTCCCGTTAGGCCCCTTCCGCTCATCCATGCGTCCAAAAAACATCAAGGTGAGACTTGACAGGCTTCTCGTGGAGCGGGGAATCGCCCCGACACGCGAAAGAGCGAGGGCCCTTATCCTTGCCGGCGTCGTCATGGTCGGTGAAAGGCGGGTGGACAAGGCCGGGACCCTGGTGGCGGCCGACGCGGAGATCCGCCTCAAGGGCGAGGATCATCCCTACGTGGGCCGGGGGGGCGTTAAACTCAAGAGCGCCCTCGACGCCTTTGGCATCGATGTGGCGGGGCTTGTAGCCCTTGACGTGGGGGCCTCCACGGGCGGGTTCACGGATTGCCTCCTCCAGGCGGGGGCCAAGAAGGTTTACGCTGTCGATGTGGGCTACGGACAGTTCGCCTGGAAATTGCGGAAGGACGAGAGGGTCGTCCTCTTCGAGAAGACGAACATCCGCTTCTTCGACGGCAGGGGCATCGAGGACACCGTCGATATCGCCACGGTGGACACCTCCTTTATATCGCTCAAGCTCGTCCTTCCCCGGGTGGTGAGTCTCATCGGGGAAAAGGCTTCCATCCTGGCCCTCATCAAACCCCAGTTCGAAGTCGGAAAAGGAGAGGTGGGAAAGAAGGGCGTCGTCACGGATCCCGCCACGCATGAGAGGGTGATCGAAGACATGACCGGGTTCAGTCAGGGGCTCCACTTGGAAGTCAAGGGGATCTGCGAATCCCCTCTCTTGGGCCCAGCGGGCAACAAAGAGTTTTTCATCTATCTGAGAAAACAAGCTGGAAACGATGGAGATTAAGCTGGCCAGGACAGCGGGTTTCTGCATGGGCGTGAAAAGGGCCGTCGATATGGTGCTCGATATCGCCCAGCACAAGGGGGAAGAAAAGATATACACTTACGGTCCCCTGATTCATAACCCGCAGACGGTGGAGCTCTTGAAGAAGCGGGGGATCATCCCCGTCACCGATTTGAGCGACGTTGAAGAAGGCACCATCATCATCCGCGCCCACGGGATCTCGCCGCAGGAACGAAAGGTCCTGCAGGACAAGGGTCTGAAAATCATCGATGCCACCTGCCCCCGGGTGGGCCGCGTCCAGGCTATCATCAAGAAGCACGCCGCCAGGGGCTATGCCGTGCTCATCGTGGGTGACAGGGAGCACCCGGAGGTGGACGGCCTTCTCGGGTACAGCTCCGGGCATGGTATCGTGATCGGACGGCTGGAGGACGTGGAGGCCCTGCCCGCGCTGGAGCATGTCTGTGTGGTTGCCCAGACGACGCAGAGTTCCGAGGAATACGCCGAGATCATCAAAAAGGTCCAGGCACGGTTTCCGGACGTGGTGGTCTTCGATACCATCTGCGACTCCACGGAGGAGAGACAGTCGGAGATCAGGAATCTAGCCTCCGAGATGGACGCCATCTTCATCGTCGGAGGAAAAAACAGCGCCAACACCCGCAGGCTCGCACGAATTTCAACGGCGAAGGGCATCCCCACCTTCCACATTGAGACGGCTGAGGAACTGGACAGGATCTCCATCGATGCGTACGAGCGGATCGGGATTTCCGCCGGCGCCTCGACCCCCAACTGGATCATCGAGCGTGTTGTCGACCACATCACCGGCAGGCTGAGTCAAAAGAGAAGGACGCTGAAACAGCGCCTGATCAATTTCTGGCTTCTGACGGTGAGAACGGATATCTATTCGGCCCTGGGGGCTGGCTGCCTCGCCGTCGCTTCGGCTTTCCTTCAGAGGGAATCCCTGAACCCTCTCGCCGTTCTCATGGCCTCCGCCTATGTATTTTCCGTGCATACGCTCAACCGCCTCATCGACCGGGAATCCACCCCGTTCAAAGGGTCCTTTCGGGAAGAGTCCTATCTGAGGCATGAGAAGGCCTTCACCGTCGTGGCCATTTTCTGCATGTTCATCTCTCTCCTGTCGGCTTATCTGATCGGTCTTGAGCCTTTCCTTGTTCTGTCCTTCATCTCGATCGTGGGCGCCCTCTACAATACGAGGATTTTCCCGAAAAGCTGGCGCTTCCGGAAGCTGAAAGACCTGCCCGGCACAAAGAACTCTTTCATGGCCGTGGCATGGGCCGTCGTTGTGGCCGTTGTTCCCCAGGTGGATGTCGATATCGTCGTCAAGCCGTCCATGATGGTTGCTTTTCTTTTCACCTTCACTGTTGTCTTCGTCCGGTCCGCCCTTTCGGATCTCATGGACATCCAGAGTGACCGGCTCATGGGTCGTGAGACGATTCCGGTCGTCATCGGAGAGGAACGGACGAGACGGCTCATGGAGGGGCTTTCTCTTTTTCTGTTCCTGCTGCTGGCTGTGGCCTTTCCCCTGGGATGGACCTCCACGGTGAGTTTCGTGCTGCTGGCCTGCGTGTTTTACATGTGGATTTGTTTCGAGCTTTGTGATAGAAAAGCGGCGTTTTCCGCCGCCGTGCTGAACGGGTTTCTGGAAACAAACTATGTTTTAGCCGGACTCGTGGCCACCGTCTGGTCTGTTTTCAGGGCCCTTTTCCTTTTTAGGATGGTGCCCTGAAAAATGACCGGAATCGCAGACCTTTATGACCTGCACCGGCCGTGGCGGTTGAAGAATGGTGGTTGAGCCTGCCCCCTTTCACCTGCCAAGGTACTTCCCGCTCCGGTTCGAAACGTGCTTACCCATGGGTTTCGATGTGTTGCATGACGTGAAAAAATCTGTCTGCTGGAGGATGAACATGGTTCGGGGAATCATCGGGTTTCTGCTGGTCTCTGCCCTGATGGCCCTCAGCGGCTGCGGGGAGCTGCAGTACGTCAAGACCACGCCCGAGGCCAAGAATTTTCACCCGAAGGCCGTCGGCGTTCTCCCTGTGGGCGTAGGGATCAACACCGAGGCAAAGGGCACCATCGACAAGATCATCGCCGATGACCTGATGAAGAGAAGGTGGTTTGAGAGGGTTCTGCCGTCCTCGACCATACAGGATGAGATAGCCAAAGATGAAGAACTCGGTAAGGCCATGGCCGATTACCTGTCAAAGCTGACGACGGTCAATTTCTCGGATCCCGATCTTTCCAGGAAGATGGGTTCTGCCTTTCGTGTTGATGTGCTGCTTGTCTCCACTCTCGACTTCTGGGAATACACCACTCTCGGAGAAAACAAAGTGGCGAGAGTCGGCTTGGGCCTGACCCTGGTGGAGGCCGACACGGGGGCGGTTATCTGGAGCGCCCGGCACGAGGTCCAGGAAAAATACAGGTGGTGGCGGCCCGAGCTTGTGAAAGTGGCAAAAAAGATCGTCGACCAGATGGTCGACAGGATGCCCCATTGAAAAAAGGGCCATCAGGCACCGGGTGAAGGGCAAGAGGCAAGAGGAAAATGAACCCGGACGCGGAAGTTGTTTGCCCTTCCGGGAATCGTGGTTACATTAAAGGAAAATGGAGATATTGCGATGAAAGAAAAGGTTAAGGAAATCATCGATAAAATCAGGCCGAATCTTCAGGCCGACGGTGGGGACGTGGAGCTGGTCGATGTCACGGAGGATGGTGTGGTGAAGGTGAGGCTGCTGGGGGCCTGCAAGGGCTGTCCCATGTCTCAGATGACCCTGAAGATGGGGATCGAAAGCTACCTGAAGAAATTGGTTCCCGAGGTCCAGAGGGTTGAATCTGTGTGATTTTCCCGGGAAGAAGACATCTTCATAAAAAGGTTGAATAATGCGGATAAATTTGCGATAGAGCGACGGACATCATCCGGCTCCCTCGGCAATCGACGGGTTCGTGAGCTGGATTTTTTACGGTATTAAAAATAGATTGTATTCTTGGAGGTTTTACACACCATGTCATACTCGATTACGGATGAATGCATCGCCTGTGGAAGCTGCGAGGAGGAATGCTCGGTCAAAGCCATCAGTGAGGGAGAGGAGAAATATGTGATCGATCCGGATCTCTGCACGGATTGTGGCGCCTGTGCCGATGTGTGCCCCGTAGAGGCGATTCTGCCCGGGGAAGAAAAGTAATCCGTCGGCATCACAGCGAATCGCAAGGGGAATCCGGTGACCCTCCAGAGGGCTCTAGATTCCCCTTCTTTATTTTTCAGCATCCTGACGCTCCGGGTAACGGTTCTTATGGGACTCTTCATCACCTTTGAAGGCATTGAAGGCTGCGGCAAGACCACGCAGGTCAGGCTGGCGGCTGGATATCTTCAGCAGAAGGGCGTCCCTCTGATTGTGACCCAGGAGCCCGGCGGGACACCGCTTTCCAATAAGATCCGGCAGATCCTGCTGAACAGGGGATCCTTCCGGATCGGCCCGAACGCGGAGGTTCTTCTTTTTGCGGCGGCCCGGGCGCAGCATGTGGAGGACGTCATCCTCCCCGCCCTGAGGGAAAACAAGGTGGTTCTATGCGACCGATACTCTGATGCGACCATCGCCTATCAGGGCTACGGCAGGAGGCTCGACACCGATACCGTCAGGCGGGTCATCGATTTTGCCTCCGGTTCCCTGACCCCTGATCTGACCCTTCTCTTTGATGTTCCTGTCGAAGTGGGATTGAAGAGGGCCTTGAGAAGAATATCGAAAAGAAAAGGATCCGCACCCGAGGACCGCTTTGAGCAGGAGGCCGGGGAATTTCATGACAGAATCCGGAAAGGTTATCTGGAACTTGCAGGGCAGGAACCTGGCCGGTTCAGGGTCATAGATGGATCGCGGAAAATCGATGAGATCCACCGGGACGTCTGTGCCCTCATCGACGCGGCGATCAAGAGGTGATGCCGTGTCCTTCGAGGGTATCTATGGCCAGGATAAGCAACTCGCCGTCCTCAGGCGATCGATGGATAAAGGCCGGATCCCCCATGCCCTTCTTTTTCACGGCATGCGGGGGATCGGGAAGAGAACGACGGCACTGGCCTTCGCAAAGACCCTTCTTTGCGACCGGCTGGATGCCTGCGGCCTCTGCCCGGCCTGCCGGAAGGTCGAAAGCGGAAACCATCCCGATGTGGTCGTCATCGTGCCGCAGGGACAGTTCATCAAGATCGAGGACATACGCGATCTGCGGAACCAGATGAGGTTCAGGCCCCTTGAGGGACGTAAGCGGATCATCATTCTCGTTGATGCGGAGAGGATGAACATCGCCTCCGCGAACTCTCTTCTTAAAACCCTGGAGGAGCCCTCCCTTGTCAATGTCCTCATCCTGATCAGCTCGCGTCCCTATCAGCTTCCCATGACGATTCTCTCCCGCTGCCAGAAACTTCGCTTCCACCCGATACCCGCCGACGTCGTGGCCCGTTACCTCGAGGAAAAGATCGGCCTCGATAGAAAGACGGCGTCCGTCCTGGCCGCCTCCTCGGGGGGGAGCATCGGTAGGGCCCTGGAGATGCACGGGGAGTCCTATCTGGCCCGCAGAAAACAGTTCATCGAGAAAATCTGCGAAGGGTTTTCGGATCCCATGAAGGGGATTCTCTTTGCCGGAGATTTCGGAAAGGACAGGAAGGAAATCCAGTTGCGGTTCGAAATCCTGAAAAACTGGTACCGGGACCTGCTGGTCTACAAGGAGACAGGGGGGACGGAAAGACTCATCCATCATGACTTCGCAGAGGCCATCCAGTCCATGGCCGGGGGCATGACGCCCTCCGAGATCCTCCGGGCCATCGACACCATTGAATGGGCCTACAATGCCCTGGAGAAGAACGCGAATAAACAGTTGACTTTGGAAGCAATGACTTTTAAATTATCCGGACAGGCATAACCTCATGAAATTATTCAATCCTGTCTGTGAGGCACGGTCGGGTACCGGTCTCACCGGAAGGAGATTGAGCACCGTTGAAAAATATCGTCAGTGTCAAGATTGAAAAGGAAGGGAAGGTCTTCAGCTTCAGTGCGGGCGACATCCCCCTCAAAAAGAATGATCAGGTCATCGTCCATACCGATAACGGCCTTTCTATGGGTCTGGTCGTGTCGGAGGTGAAATCCGTTCCCCTCCACAAGCTGCCCACGGATCTCAAGAACATTGTCCGCAAGGCCACAGAAGAGGACATCCGGTCCAGTGAATCAAACCGCGGTCTCGAGGAAGAGGCCTTTAAATTTTGTCTGGGGAGGATTCAGGAGAGGGAACTTCCGATGAACCTGGTCGAGGTGGAGAGTAACTTCGACCGGAGCAAACTGATCTTTTATTTCACCGCTGATAGCCGCGTGGACTTCCGGGAGCTCGTGAAGGATCTGGTCCAACGGTTTAAAACACGAATCGAACTCCGGCAGATCGGTGCCAGAAATGAATCCCGGATATTCGGCGGGCTCGGCATCTGCGGAAGAAAGATCTGCTGCACGAACTTTCTCTACAATTTGGACCGCGTATCCATCAAAATGGCCAAGGAGCAGAACATGCCCCTGAACCCGGAGAAGATATCGGGGCTCTGCGGAAGGCTCATGTGCTGCCTGGCCTTTGAATTTGATGCCTATCTGGATATGAAACGGGGCATGCCGAAGTGCGGGAAACGGATCACGACCCCCGAGGGGACGGGGAAGGTGAGCCGGCAGAATATCCTGAAAGGGACCATCTCCGTGGAGCTGGAAGGGGGCAAGGAAGTAGAGCTGGATTTGAAGAAGATGAAGGAAATCCTTCTCCAGGAAAGTGTGGATCCGCCCAAAAAGTGAAGTTTTTCGCCCGGAGGGCGAAGCGTCCCGGCAAGGAGTCCATAATACAGATCGCGCTCTGTTGAACCCCGCCTGAAATCGGGACTGTCGGAGCGCCCCGGTGAAAGGAGCCTCTCCGTGAAGAGTGAAAGTCGGGAAAAAGTCTTCTACGTGACGACGCCCATTTACTACGTCAATGCATCCCCGCACATCGGGCATGCCTACACGACCATCGTCGCCGATGTCATGGCCCGGTTCTACCGCATGGCGGGATATGATGTCTTCTTCATGACGGGCACCGACGAGCATGGCGACAAGATCGCCGAGGCGGCCCGCAAGGCGAATGAATCCCCCCAGGCCTTCACCGACCGCATCAGCGCCCAGTTCCGAAACCTGTGGCCCCAGCTCAGCGTAACCAACGACTACTTCATCCGCACCACGGACGAGAACCACGTGCAGACCGTTCAGTACATTCTCCAAAAAGTGTACGATGCCGGGGACATCTACTTTGGAAAATACGGCGGCCATTACTGTGTCGGCTGTGAGCGCTTCTACACGGAGACGGAACTCGTCGACGGCAAATGTCCTGACCACCAGACGGTCCCCGAGTTTCGCGAGGAAAGCAACTATTTCTTCCGGATGAGCAAGTACCAGGGCTGGCTGATCCAGTACATCAGGGATAACCCCGAATTTATCCGCCCCGAACGATACCGAAACGAGGTCCTCGCCTTCCTGCAGCAACCCCTGGAGGACCTGTGCATCTCGCGGCCCAAGTCCAGGCTTACCTGGGGGATCGAGATCCCCTGGGACAAGGACTACGTCACCTATGTCTGGTTCGACGCGCTGATCAATTACGTCACGGGCATCGGTTATCCCGGCAAGAAGGTTTTCGGTAAGTATTGGGCCGCCTCGGAGCACCTGATTGCCAAGGACATCGTCAAGCCCCACGGTATCTACTGGCCGACGATGCTGAGGGCCGCCGGTATTCCCCCCTTCAAGAATCTCAATGTCCACGGTTACTGGAACGTGGATCAGAGCAAGATGTCCAAGAGCCTGGGCAACGTCGTCCGGCCGCTGGACCTCAAGGACAAGTACGGCCTCGACGCCTTCCGCTATTTTCTCCTTCGCGACATGGTCTTCGGCCTCGATTCGAGCTTCAGCGAGGAGGCCCTCGTCCAGAGAATCAATGCCGACCTGGCCAACGATCTCGGAAACCTGGTGAGCCGGGTGGTCGCCATGGCCGTCAAGTACTTCAAGGGGAAGGTCCCCGAGGCCGGGGCTTCGGAAGAGACCGATCGGAAGATCACCGAAGGGGCGCTCAGAACCTTCGAGAACTTTGACGCCTCCTTCCGGGAGTTGACTTTTCACAAGAGCCTCATTTCTCTCTGGGAGTTTATCAACGTTGCCAACAAGTACATCGTC
>JAPLJU010000216.1 GCA_026388445.1 Deltaproteobacteria bacterium | reverse complement strand
GTAATCGAGAATGGCGAGCACGATGAGGACCCAGGAGGTGGTAATGACGATCCGGAACATGATCTTGCCGATGTAGATGAGGATCCCCCAGACGCTCTCGTCCATGAGGGGGATCAGTCCCTCGAGCTCATTCTTCATCGTGAAATAGACGACGCAACTGACAACGGTAAGCTTGATCAGGCTCTTGATGAGCTCCACGAAGGATTTGAGGGAGAAAAGCCTTTGGAAACCCCGGATCGGATCGAGTTTGGCGATATCGGGTTGAAGGGCTTCCGTGGAGAAGATGAAGCCGAACTGGAGATAGTTTGCCAGGAGTCCCGCGACAACGATGGTCAGAAAGAGAGGTGTCAAAACAATAAAGAGTTTGTATAACCAGATGCCAGCGAGGGATTGAACGGTATTGATGTGGACTGCCGTCGTGCCCGATTCCCTGAAGGCCCACCGCATGAGATCCATCATCCGGTCGAGCATCCAGGTGGAGCTGAAATACAGGAGGATTGCGCAGGCCAGCAGGATGGCCACGGAAACCACTTCCTGGCTCCGGGCGACCTGTCCCTTTTTTCTCGCCTCTTCCCTTCGTCGAGGCGACGCTTGTTCTGTTCGTTCCTGGTCCCTGTCGATGTCCGGCATGCGGTCCTCCGGTTCTCCCGGGCTTACCGGGAATCCCGGCTAAAGTATTAAAAATATTATTTTTTTATTTCACGCTGGCGCAAAAATTCATGTCGAAACCCGTCCCTTGCACAACGGCGTTCCTGCCCTCACATGAGGCGCAGCAGGAGATTCACTTCCCCTTCCAGATTGGCGAAAAACCGCCCGACGATATTCAGGAATATTGGCAGGGTCAGGCCGACGCCGATGAGCCCCACGGCGATCTGGAGCGGAAAACCGACGATGAAGATGTTGATCTGGGGAACGGTCCTGGCGATGAGGCCCAGACCCACGTTGGTCAGAAGCAAAGCCGCAATGAGAGGGGCGGAAATTTTCGCGCCGATCACAAACATGTTGCCCGAAAGTTCGATCAGGGCCTGCATGAGCGCCCCGGTAAATTGGAAATCATAAATGGGCAGTACCTTGTAGCTCTCCACGATCGCCGCCAGGAAGACATGGTGGGCGCTGGTGGCCAGGAAGAGAAGTGCGGCGACGAGGTACTGGAATTCCGCGATGATCGAAATTTGGTCGCTGGTGACGGGGTCGATGATGTTGACGATGGAAAAGCCCATCTGAAAGCCGATGAGCTGCCCGGCAAGCTGGATGCCCGCGAAGATGAGGCGGCTGGCAATACCGAGTATGACGCCGATGAGGACCTCCCCGGCCATCCGGAAGGCCATGGAAAAAAGATTCTCGCTCATCGGGGCATGGGGCTGGACGAAGGGGAAGACCAGAAAGGCGACAAAGAGCGACAGTGACCCTTTGATCTTAAAGGGGACGGTCCGGTCCCCGAGGACGGGGATCATGGCGATGATGGTGGCCACCCGGAGAAAGACCAGGAAGAACATCTCGATCTGCTCGTTGGAAAGGATCGGTATGTTCATTAAAATTTTGCCTCATTTTTTCCCTGCCTGGCGCACGGAAAGGTGCATGACCGGGGGACACTCATTTCACGTACATCGGTATGTTCGAAAAGAGATTGTGGGTAAACGTCACGATCAGGTCCATCATCCACGGCAGGGCGACCAACATGGCGATCATGACGGCGATGATCTTGGGAACGAAGGTCAGTGTCATCTCATGGACCTGTGTCACCGCCTGAAAGATGCTGATGACGAGTCCGACGATGAGCCCGACCAGGAGCACCGGCGCCGAAACCAGCAGCGTCACTTTCATCGTCTCCGTCGCGATTCCCATGATGAGTTCCGTTGTCATAATATTTACTTCTGACCTCCCCGCTAATGGAAGCTCTGCACCAGGGATCCGATGATCAGATACCAGCCGTCAACGAGAACGAACAGCAGCAGTTTGAAGGGCATACTGATCATAATGGGGGGCAGCATCAGCATCCCCATGGACAAAAGAACACTCGCCACGACCATATCGATGATTAAAAAGGGAATGTAGATGAGAAAGCCGATTTGAAAGGCCGTGTTCAATTCGCTGATGACGAAAGCCGGGATCAACACCTGAAGGGGCACGTCGGCCGGTTTATCCGGCCTTTTCGAACCGGAAATCTTTACAAAGAGGGCCAGATCTTTCTCCCGCGTCTGCTTGAGCATGAAGTCACGGACGGGCTGAGCCGCCTGCTCGAAGGCCTGCTCACCGGAAAGCTGCTCATTGAAGTAAGGCTGAAGGGCGTTGGTGTTCACCTGCTGCCAGACCGGCGTCATGATGAAAAACGTGAGAAAGAGCGACAGCCCGATGATGATCTGGTTTGCCGGCATCTGCTGGGTGCCCAGGGCGTGCCGGAGGATGGAGAGCACCACGACGATCCTCGTGAAGGATGTCACCATGACCAGAATGGCCGGAGCGAGTGACAGGACGGTCAGGAGCAGCAGCAGCTGGAGAACGACGGCGACTTGCCCCGGCTGGTCCGTACCGTCACCGACGCTCAGCTGGATCGTCGGGATGGTGACCGCGGAAGATGAGGACGACTGAAGGAGGATCGCGATGACAAAGGCCGCCCCCAGCATCATGACCCGACGCTTTTTCAAGACGCCCCGGAAGCGATCAATCAGGCACGGCATGGTTCTTCCCCATGAAGCTGAGGGCCTTCAGCTTCCTCTTGTAAAGCGTCAGCTGGTCCATGAGGGCAGGGGACTGTATCCTGCGACCCCGCATCGTCTTCAGCCGTTCCAGGGATTCCCGGTCGTCGATTTCCGTCAACAGGGAGATCTGCTGGTTCGAGATACCCACCACGATCACGTGACCGAGGACGTCGAGAATGACGATGCTGTTTTTGGGTCCGAGATAACGCGTGGAGATGATCTTCACGAACTCGTCGGTCTCGATGCTGCCCCCCGTCCGGTTCATGAACTTTTTCAGGAAGTACATGGCCACGACCATCAGGCCCAGCACCAGGGCCAGGGCGGACAGCATTTTCAACATAGAAAGGATGAATTCCCAGGAGCTCATCATGCCCTCATTTCAGTTTGAGAATTCTCTCTGCCGGGGAAACGATATCGGTAAAACGGATGCCGAACTTTTCATTCACGACGACCACCTCACCCCTGGCGATCAGCCGCTGATTCACATAGACGTCGACGGGCTCTCCGGCGGCCTTCGTCAGTTCGACGACGGACCCCTGACCCAACTGGAGAAGCTCACCGATGAGCATCCGGCTCCGCCCCAGCTCCACGGTGAGGGTCAGCGGGATATCCATGATGAAATCGAGATCGAGTACCGATCGTGCTGCACTGCCTTTCTTGATCTCCCCGAAATGAATCTCATCGACCTGGGTCTTCGGGTCCATGCCGCCCGGATCGTCATGAAATTCAGCCGAGGCGCGGAGTCTCGGATCCGATTTTCCTTCGAGGCCCGCCTGCATGTTATTTTTCTTCTCCTTGAAGTCACTCTGCTCCATCATGATGAACCTCTCTCCCCGACAGGGTATCTGAAATCTGTACGGCGTTGTTTCCCCTGAAAACCCCGGGATATCCATGGAACTTGAGGATGCCCTCCACGTGAATTTCGAGATTGTCCGTGCGGAAACGGTCCAGGAGGACCACGTCCCCTTTCTTGAGTCCCATCACATCCCTCATGCTAATCTCTGCCCTCCCCAGTTCCGCGACGAGCTCTATCCTGGAAGACATGAGACCGCCCCTGAATCTCTTGGTCCACTCCCGGTCGATCTCGAGATGGTCCCCCTGAAAACCCGACTGGAGTTTTTCACGCACGGGCTCCAGGACGGCGTAGGGGATACAGAGGAACAGGGATCCCGTAGTACATTCCATCTCGACCTCGTAATGGACGACAATCACCACATCCGACGGCGTGACGATCTGGGCAAACTGTGGGTTGTACTCGGAGCGCTGGTAGGTCACTTTGACGTTCAGGATATCCTTGAAGGCCTTCTCGAGATCCCCGAGGGCGCCGAGGACGAACTTCCGGATGATTTTGTTTTCGATGGCCGTGAACTCTCTACCTTCCACCTTATAGGACGGGTCACCTGTCCCCCCGAAGAGAATGTCCACGAAGGTGAAGATGATCTTGGACTCCACGACGAAAAGGGCTGAACCCCTGAGGGGATCAACGCGAAAGATGTTCAGGCTGGTGGGTACGGCATGCGTTTTTAAAAATTCACCGAACTTTGTCGACTCTATGGAAAGGACGCTGATCTGGACTCCTTCCCGCAGTAACGCGGCAAGGGTGAGCCGGAAGAACCGGGCAAACCGCTCGGCCACCATTTCCAGACCCGGCAGCCGGCTCTGGAACACTTTGTCCCGGTTGACCAGATCATAGGGGACAACGGCGTAGGGCTCCTTTGTGCCCCGCCCCATCGTGTCGATTTCTCCGACCGATATGCCTTTCAGCAGGACATCGACTTCTTCCTGCGACAGAATGTTGGACATACCCTTTCGCCCTAGGCCTTCCGCCTTCTTGATTATTGAATCACGAAATCCGTGAAGTAAACCTGAAGGATCTTCCCTTTGCTCAAATGGCTGTTTAACCGATAGGCGATTTCTTCCTTCAGACGCTGCTTTCCCTCGGTCGTGGAAATGTCCTTGAGGGACTTCGAGGTCAGGATCCCGAGGACCGCGTCCCGGAGCTTGGGTTTTATCTCTTTCAGTTCCGGAATGACCTCCGGGTCGGACAGCTCAAGCTGCAGGACCACCTTCAGGTATCGCTCACCGCCGTTGTCCAGCAGATTGACGATGAAGGCGTCCATCGGCCACACCACTGCGGTGTTCGCATTCTTCTGTGCCGCCGCCTTCTTCGCCGCCGACTGATCCAGGTAGTACTTTCCTCCCAGGACACCCCCCGCCAGGAGGGCCGTCACCAGGAATCCCATGACAAACCACTTCCGATAGGACCTCTTTTTCTTTCCCGTCTTCTCGACCGCGATTTCATCTTTTTGAGCGTAGGTTTCCCTCACTTGCGCCATAGAAACCCCTTATCGGAATTGTTTAATCAGTAAAAATTCAATTAAAACAAATACTTGATAACAAATATTTCGAGCCTTTGCGGGCGCGCAAAGACATACCTTCTTTGAGCAATTTCCATACCAATCGGATGTGATTAAATAGGGACGGGCACCCGGAGCCTGCCGTCCTGCGGGAAGACCGGCGGCCACCCGGGCTTTAGCGGAAATGTTGAGCCCCTGCGGGATGCGGGCCTTCGCCCGCCATCCCGCAGGGATTGCATTGCAACCTGGGAGGTAATCCCCGCGGAGCGAAGCGCCGTGCGGGGTCTTAACTTGTCATAAATTTGACATCATGTTCGGCGACGGGGGGCCCCGCCGCCGTCATAAGTTATTTGCTATCGCTTGACGGCCATGAGCGCGTCCAGCACGAGCATAACCTGGCCGAGGGCGTCCGTCTGAGCATTGGTGAAGAAACCGCTCACGGTCCCGTCCTTTTCGATGGCAACACTGCGAAGGAACCCGGCGGGGTAGCCGTCCGCGTAGATGGTCCGGACCACGGAATTGCTCGCATAGCCTGTCACGGCCTCCGACGTGGTACCCGCGATGTCCCAGTTCAAGGCGCCGCCCGTCCCGATGTCGGCCCCGTTTGCAAGCGCCGCGAAGGTGAGGGTCACATCGGCTGCACCGACCAGATTCCCGTCCGCGCCAAAGACGAGTTGGTTGTCCGATTGCGCCGTGGCAACATCACCGTCCAGATCAGCCACGAAATCCCACGTCCCGACAGCGGCGTTCTTTGTGAAGGTAATCGAGAGGCTGTGCTGGGCCCCGAGGCTGTCGTAAACCGTCACGGCTGAGACAAAGGTCCCATCGGTTTCGGTATCGGCGTTGAGGTTCATGCCGGTCTGGAACTCCGTTGTCGTAACCGGTTCGGAATGGGCGTTCCGGACGTTGATGTCCCCGACAGCGTTCGGCGTGGCGCTGAAGTAATCGTATCCCTGAACGCGATATCCGTTGGTGTCGATGACGTAGCCGTCTTCATCGATACGGAAGGCCCCCGCCCTGGTGTAGTACCTGGAATTCTCAGCGTCCTCCACGATAAAGAACCCCTCGCCGTCGATGGCCATGTCCAGGGCGCTGCCCGTCGTCTCCAGGGCGCCCTGACTCCACTGTGTTGCGATATCGGCAATCATGACCCCCTGGCCGACCTGAGCGTTACCGGCACCGGTGCCGGTCGTCAGGTTCTGACTCAAAACGTTTGCAAAATACATCTTCCCGGCCTTGTACCCCATCGTTTGGGAGTTGGTCACGTTATTACCGATGACATCCAACTGCCTCGATGTGGCATTGAGTCCGGTAACGGCAATATACATTGCGCTACTCATTTTCTATAACCTCCCAGTGTATTTGATCTATTAACTGCTTTCCGGCCTGACCACAGAGAGAACGTCCGAAACGGAGATCTCTTTCCCGTCGACGATCAGGTAGGGCGTGTCCTCACGGTAGTTGACACCGGTGACGATGCCGCTCGTGATCCCGGAGACGGAAATTGCATTCCCCGCCTTGTCCGCCGCCGTCACTTCAAAGGTGAAGTTCCCTGTGAGGCTTCCCGTGTTCGACCAGGTGACGGAATTTGTACCCGTCTTCTGATTCGTGGACGTGATCGTATCCACGAGACCTCCCTGCTGGTCATAGATCCTCACCCAGACGCGGTTGGCATCCTGCGTGAGATCATAGGACAGCCCCACGGGCCCGCCGGCAGCCGTGAAGGCGTTACCCTTTACGGTGACCTCCTGACCGATGAGGCTGACGAGCTGGCTGTTATTCAGGGATGCCTGCCTCTGGCTGAGGGCCTTCAACTCGGTGTAGACGTTCTGCAGCTGCTCGAGACTCGAGAACTGGGCCAGTTGCGCCGTGAACTCCGTCCCATCGAGGGGGTTCAGGGGGTTCTGATTCTTGAGTTGGGCGATGAGCATTTTCAGAAACTCCTCCTTCCCCATGATCTTGCTGGTGCTCGACGTGCTGCTTGTGCTGCCCGTCACACTCGTTGTGTTTTCGATCCACAGTCCTGCCATCTTCCTATCCTTTCTCTCATCATCTTTTTATTACGCAAAAATGTTGACCAGTTTCGATTCATCGGCATCCATGCTTCGCCGGACCTCACCGGAATCCGCCTCCGCCCCCCGGGCATTCTGCCCGCCACTTTCGGCCTGCCCGCGACCTTCCGAGGAGGAGCCGCGCTCATGCAGCAGCCCCGCGAACTCATTGCCTGACCTGTCCTGCACGAGGACATCTATCCGATCGACCTGGAGCCCCTGTTCGCTCAGGGCGTTCCTGAGCTGCGTGAGACTGGATTCGAGAACCTGCTTGACTTCATGATTGTCCGCCCGCATCAACATGCTGACCTTGTTATCCCGGACCTGGATGTCCATATCGATGGTGCCCAGCTGGGGTGGATGGAGGGTGATAACCACCCGGCCGGACCCGCTGCGAAGGAGGTTGCTTGCACCGTCCACCACCTGGGGGATGATGACCTGCGGCCTCAGCGGTCCTGCGTTTTCCATCACCCGGCCGGTGGCAGATTCGGTCCTCGCCTGGAAGATATTTGCGAACCGGTCTTCCTGACGGTTCGCTCCTTCGGTCGCGGATGCCTTACCCTCAGCGACGGGGGCTTTCGCGCCTTCTGCCTTGTCTTTGATATTCGTTGCATCGGATCGGGGCACTTCCGGTCGGCCTGCTTCGGTTTTTTTCTGCCCTCGAGATACTCCCGTTTCCTTAGCCTGTGTCTTGTCTGCGTTCAGAGACCCCTTTTCGGTTTTTCCCTTCTGCTGGGTGAATTCGGAAACACCGGCCAGAGATGACTTCGGCGACTTGATGCCCTGTGTGCGATTCAGCAGGGCCTCAGACGCATCGAACTTCTGTTCCGCCTGATCCCCTTTGGCGGCGACCTGGAGCTGACTCTTTCGAGACCGAATGTTCTTAGCGTCAGCCACTCCCTCCTTGAGCGTTTCACTTACAGACGCCAGGGTCTGGAGTTTTTTCCCGCCTTTCAGCGCCTCGGCACTCGCCTGGAGGACGGAGGCCTCCCCGCCCTTGAGTTTCTGAGTTTCCGTGAGGCCTTCGCGAAGCGCTCCCGCCGGATCTGAGGATTTCGCCACTTTCCCGGTGACGACCTTCTTCTGAGACGCAGTCTTCGCTTCAGCCGCGATTTCAGCCGGCATTTGACCTTCGAATCCGGAGCGGTTCTTGACTTTACCGGCACCTTCCGCGCCTTTGGCCTTTTCCTGGACCTGCATCTTCATCTGAAGAAGCGCCGCATTCTTTTCGTTCTTCAGCGCCTTGTTGCCGCCCGTTTTTGCCATCGTCCCTGAAAGGATGTTCGCAAACGAGGACAGGTCCTCCGCGGCAGGGCTCCCCTTTTTGCTGCGCGAGCCTTTCTGGGCTGCGGCAGTCAGTCCTCCCTTAATGCCTTCCTGCAGGAGGGTCTCCCCCAGTTTTGATACAAAAGATGTCACCAGCGGGTTCATGGCATACCTCGATCTTTTTGACTTCAGGGAGGAGCAACGCGTGTGCCATCCCTCCGGCATAAAAATTCATCAGTAATATTAAATAGATAGAAAATGGCCGCCGGCCGGTCGGCCCTGCAAAAGGAAAAAGTTGCCTATCGATTCGCGGAGGCGCCGTAAAAAAAATACCCGCCGAAACAGAGAAGAAAAAACGTCTTATCGGTCTGTTGCCCGAATCTTTTTTCTTTCAATAAGCGATTGAGCGGGATTCTGGATAGCGAAGTTAGACGCGTTTTTGGTAACCG
>JAPLJU010000260.1 GCA_026388445.1 Deltaproteobacteria bacterium | reverse complement strand
AATAATTGTACCATTGCCTGGCATTGAAGGCTTCCTTGACGATCCGTGTGGCGGCATCCAGACCGAAGTTCTGCGTGTTGATCACCAGGTCATAAGCAATCGGATCGGCCAGATCGGCGTGGAAGTATTTTCGAATAAAGGCCTTCCGGTCGGATTCCGCCCGCATCACACGCTGTTTTGCTTCATCCTTGGAAATTTTGAAAGCGGCAGCCACGTTGTTGACCCGGACTTCCATGGGCGCCACCACAAAGACCCGGAGGCTCACTTCGGCTGGAAGAATGAAGCTCGCGCCCCGCCCCACGATGATAGCGTGGCCATGTGCACCGATGGTCCCCACGACTTTCGTGAGATGATCGACATACTCATAGGGCCACACATGCCTTTCCCCGAGCGCGTCGACCCAGTCATCCAGAATGCCGCGATCCTGCTCGTCGAGTGTTGCAATCAGCTTCTTGCTGACCTTGGCGCTTTTCGCCACCTCTTCGATAATTTCACGGTCGAAATAATCGATCTTGAGTTCCTCGGCGAGACGCCTGGCCAGGAACCAGGCACCGCTGCCCGGGAGTCTTGACATGGTAATGACCGGCCGGATGGGTTTCTTGTACTTTTTCTTCTGATCGACCTCCCACCTCTTCATCTGGCTTTCTATCATCTGATTAATCGACGACTTCGCGGGGGTTTTGAAATCCATGGGACCTCCTCATGGGTCTTTTTCTCTAAGTTCATGAGAACTTTTCAGCACGATCAGGGCTGTTCCATCTCAAGGCGATGAAATATACAGTTTACGGTTTCAGGAATCAAGGGAAAAAAGGGCGTTTTCTTCCCTCTTCTCCATTTTTCTTGACAGTTGGCTGGGCCATGATGTCTAATGGATTGGCGCAGTTGTGTCGGTCTTTCCTTTTCTTGATTCCGGAAAAAGCGCTTGATGAAGGCTCTGGGCGACTGGAAGAAAACGTATCCGGAAAAGCTCGCCTCTGAGGAGGTGATCTTCGGCCACATCCACCGGGGGTGGCGTGGAGGTCATCGCAGACGCAAGATTTGACCGTTATAGAGCACTGTAAGGGCATATCCGATATTGAAGTAAACCCGCTGATGGTGTATGAACACAATCGCGGGGCCATCGCCGTCGGCGCAAGAATTCTGCTTGAGAAAAATGACGATTCTTACAGTCATATTGTGAGAACCAAGCGCTTTGAACTCCGGACTTGCAGAAAGATCGCCGGTTCATCGCGAGAGGAGAACATATGAAAAAACTTATCGTTGCCTCGGTTCATGAAAATGCCGGAAAGACGAGTTTTCTTGTAGGTCTTTGTAAGGTTCTGAACAGGAAGTTCGGATATCTGAAACCCTTCGGCTATCGTATCCTCTATCGCAAAAAAAGGCTCTGGGATTATGACTCCGCCCTCATGACAAACATATTTGGACTCGAAGAGAGCCCGTCCGAAATGAGCATCGGTTTTCACCACTCGAAAATGAGCTTCATGATCGACGAGGAGACCACCCGGGATAAGCTTCACGAAATCACGGAACAGGCCGGTAAAAACAGGGACATCCTTTTCCTGGAGGCGGGTAAAGACCTCATCTACGGCGCCTCGGTCAACCTGGACGCTCTTTCTCTCCTCAAGTATGCCGATGCCGGCCTGGTGCTGGTGATCAGCGGCGATGAGTACGCCGTCATGGACGAGATTGTCTTCACCCGGAGACACATTGACATCCAGGATCCCCGCTTCAGGGGGGTGGTCATCAACAAAATCCCAAACCTGGATGATTTCAGGAATATCCACCTGCCGCAGATTCAAAAAATGGGCATCAGGGTTCTGGGCACCCTTCCCTATCGCCAGGAACTCACTTTTTTCTCTCTGAACTATCTTGTGGAACAGATCTTTGCAAAGACCCTGGCGGGTGAGGACGATCTGGACCGTGAGGTGGGGGGGCTTTACGTGGAGACCGTCTGTTCGAGCGATGTCATGAAAGACCCTCTCTTCAAGCAGGAAAACAAACTTGTCATCACATCGGGTAACAGTGCCGATGTGATCGTGGCCGCACTGGAATCCAAGTCTGCCGGAATCATTGTTGCGGACAACATTGTACCACCCTATAACCTCATCGCCATGGCCCAGGAACGGCACATACCGCTCCTTCTCGTCTCGTCGAGTGTCCATGCCCTGGCCAAGCAGATCGAAGGGCTTGATCCGCTCCTGACTCCACGGGACGAAAATAAAATTGCACTGCTCGCAGATCTGGTCAGAACGCACGTCGACCTCGGCGCCCTGATGGGCTGAGCGCCGAATGCACCGAAGGAAGAGTCTATGGATCCACGTTTCCTGAAATGGATGGGTGAAGCGCTCATCCATTATTCACAGAATGTTCAGACGATGGAAAAGATGATGGCCTTCACGGGTGCGGACAAGACTTTTCTTTCAAAAATGTCTGAACTCATGCCCACGCTCACCCCCCATCCCCTTTCTTCTGAAAAGATGGACGAATTTTACAGGGAATGGTTGGTTTTCTTTGATGCCGTACCCAAAAAGGATCACGAGAATCTGAAAGAAAAAGTCATGGCCCTGGAGAAAGAATGTGAACAGTTGCGGGCGACCCTGGATAACCTCGTTCAGGGCATGGCGGGTCTCAAGTATTTTCCGGAAGCTATGAACCCCTGGCTCGAACTGGCCCGCAAGGCCATGGCGTCGCACATGGACTGGCTGAAAGAATTCGAAAAAACGAGCAAGGATTCCCCGGAAAAAGAAAAGACGGAAAAATCATGAAGGACTCATCAAGCATTTTTATAAATCGATGTCAGAAAGGAGGATGACTTATGGCTGGCACGACGGATAAGCCGAATGAATGGATGGCCCAGTGGCTGAAAATGCAGGAAAGCCTTATGAAGGAATGGGCTTCATCGCTGGGGAAGATGATGAAGTCTTCTGCCCCGCCCGAGGAATGGATGAAAATGCCCTTCTCGCCGGGCGGTTTGTATGAACAGTGGTCCAGGTCTCTTTCCGACCTTGACAAGAAACAGGAAGAAGAAGGTGTGGGCAGACTGGTCTACAACCGGATTGCCAGCTCATCCAAGGTTTACATGGACCTCTTGAACTTCTGGTCGAAAGCGACGGGCACTTTGAAGTCCGTTCCCGTGGGAAGAACCTTCACGATGGAGGAAATCAGCGAGCTTAGGAACAACTGGATGAAGAACTACCGGGAGCTCATGGAGACGCTCTGGGGCAAGAGACCGGCAAGTGACGAGGAAAGCCTCGCCAAGACCCTTGAAGGAACGGCTCTTTCGGCATCGGATCTCACGTGGAGCCTGGTAGAGCCCATTTTGAAAAATGTGGCCCAGATGCCCGACATTGTCCAGAAGATATCCAGGGGCGATACCTCGGCCGTCCGTTTCAACACGGCCAAAAACGCTTTCAGTGCCATGCTGTACAAAACGGGCCTCAAGGCGGCGGAAAAGGTCTATCAGCGTTCGTCGGAATTTATCGGCAAGGAGGCCTCCCCGGAGACTTTCAAGGCATTCTACCGCCTGTGGTGGACCATCAACGAGGAGACCTACCATGATCTTCTCAGCTCAGATGAATTCACCACCATGGCGAAGGAAATGATTACCCGGGGTCTTCTTTTCCGAAAAGGGTTTGACGAACTGACAGATCATGTTTTGAAATTCACGAACATCCCCGGCAAAAAGGATATGGACGAGATCTACAAGACGATTTACGAGCTGAAGAGGGAGGTTCGGAATCAGAAACGGGCCATCAGGGATCTCGAAAAACAGGCGGCAGCGAAAAACAGGAAAAAGAAACCTGCATAAGGATAGAAGATCCATCAAGTACTTGGACGAAATGAGGAGGTAAGAAAATGGCTGATAACGTCATGGAAGTGATGATGAAGGAAAGCGCAAGGATACAGCAGAAGCTCCTCAAGGGCTTTGAAAATATGATACACATCCAGGATATGGAGGAAGGCGTCACTCCACGGGAGGTGGTCTACCGCGAGGACAAGGTACAGGTCTTCCACTTCAAGCCGGAAGGTGAAAGCGTCTGTCCGGTCCCGCTTGTGATTGTCTACGCTCTGGTGAACCGGCAATACATGATGGACATCCAGGACAACCTCTCCCTCTTTCGCAAGCTCATTGGCCAGGGTCTTGACCTGTACGTCATCGATTGGGGGTATCCCTCGAAAATCGACAAGTACCAGACGCTGGAGGACTACCTCGACGGCTACCTCAACAATGTCGTTGATTTCGTCCGGGAGAGAACGGGGAATGAAAAGGTCAACATCCTGGGCGTCTGCCAGGGCGGCGCCTTTTCCACGATCTACGCGGCCCTTTACCCGGAGAAGGTCCAGAATCTCGTCGTCATGGTTGCGCCGATTGATCTCGACACGCAGGACGGGCTTCTTCAGGTCTGGTCGAAATCCTTCGACGTGGACTTGATGGTGGACACCATCGGAAACGTCCCCGGCGAATTTCTGAATCTGGGGTTTCTCTGGCTTAAACCCTTTCAGCTGGTCATCGACAAGTATGTCGGTCTCATCGACAGGCTCGATGATCCCGAGACCGTCAAGTACTTCCTCCGCATGGAGAAGTGGATCTTCGACTCCCCGGATCAGGCCGGCGAGACCTTCCGGAAATTTGTCAAGGATCTTTTTCAGCAGAATCTGCTCTGCAAAGGGGAGTTCAAACTGGGAGGCAGGAAGGTCGATCTCAAAAACATCACCATGCCGGTCCTCAACCTTTTCGGAGAACAGGATCACCTCGTGCCACCTTACTGCTCGAGGCCCCTGGCGGATCTCGTTGGAACAAAGGATGTGACGACGATTGCCTACCCCGTCGGTCACATCGGTATGTATGTCAGTTCCAAGGCCCAGAAAGAAATGCCCCCGACAGTGGCCAACTGGCTGAAGGAAAGAGCCGTTTCCAAAAAGAAAAAGGGGCCCGGCAAAGCAAAAAAGTGACCTTTTAAGGCATCCATCCCGTTGTCTTTTTTCAAGCCATAAAAAACCCGGTTTCCTCGCTTAAACCGGGTTTTTTCTTCGGACGTTACGCCCGGGCATCAACGTAAGAGAAAGCATTTTGAGCACTGTATTTAGGGAAATAAAGCTTCACCGGCTGATCGGCATCCTCTTTGTTTTGAGCTTCGCCGTTCTCATGGCGATACGTCTGGGCGCTTTCAAGGCTCAGACGCCCCCGGTGAATGTCGAACCTCTGGACGAGGTCCAATCGCAGACAGACCACGAGACCTGGATGGGCGTTTTTCTGCAGGGTCAGCAAATCGGCTATGTCCACCGGCAGCGTTCAAAAACATCAACAGGGCACCGGGTTCTGGAATCCGTCTTCCTTCGTCTGAACACCATGGGTATGGTCCAGGACGTGAGGTTCAAAACCGAGGG
>JAPLJU010000302.1 GCA_026388445.1 Deltaproteobacteria bacterium | reverse complement strand
CCGTGGAAGATGGCCAGGGAGCCGTCGACATAGCGGTGGACCCGAACCCTAACCCTGACGTAATGGCAGCGGTACCTGTCGGCAGGGATTTGCAGCGTGCGGCCTTCGAAGCTGACGCAGTTGTCGGCCGTCACGGTCCGCTCGTGGTGTTCACACAGGGCATCGTCAAGGTTTGTCCCCCTCCAGCGCACGAAGGCGGAGCCTTTTTCGGCAGCCGGCTGCATGAACTCGGCATTGAAGGCTGGCCGATACACTTCGGAAAGATAGCGGTTGGCGGCATCCATGGTGGTGATTCCATGAAGGGCCAGTTCCCTGGGGAGCCTTTCCTGATGGGTGCGGAAGGCCCGTTCCATCCGCCCCCGCGCTTCGGGAGAATAGGCGGGGATCATGTCGATGCCCAGCTGTTTCATGGCGCGGCCGAACTGGGTGAGCTGTGTTTTGCTCACCTTTCCTCCTTCTTTGGGCGTATGCCAGTAATGGCTGCCCCGGTCGGTGTATAGGGTACAGAACAGGCCTCGTTGAAGGACGACCTCGCGCACGCCTTGAAAACTGCCGGCCGTTCCCTCTTCCTGAACAAAGAACATGGAATAGTGTTCATTGGTTGCGTCATCCATGGTCACAATCAAATCCCACTTCTTCCCCGGGACCCATTCGTGGTTGCTGCCGTCCTGATGCAGCATCATGCCGCTCAGAGGAGATCTCTCCCGGCGCTTGCGGTGGGCGCCCCGCTTGGGGGCCCTGGAAACCAATGCTTGGGATTGCAGCGTGTTCTTCACCCACGTATAGCTGCGCTGCCCGCCATCACGCCGATACCACGAATAAAAATGCTTCACGTTCCAACCCCGGTGGCGTGCCTTGTAGAGCTGCGTCAAGGCCATCACCTCATCCACGGGAGCACGACGAAAAGAGGCTTGGGTTAACCGCTTGTCCGCCAACCCTTCCAACCCCCCATCTTCGTATCGATCCATGTAGCGCCGAAATGTCCGTGAACACACCCCTAAAACCCGGGCCGCCTCCTCCTGTGTCAACCGACGCTCGGTCCAACCTGCGTAAACCTCTTCAAATCTCATCGTCCGGATCTCCTGTAACAACTCTGTCCGTCTCATCAGCCACCTCCAAGGGTGACTATCCTAAACCGGACAGATGACGTGTTACAACTCCGGACAGTTTACGTGCTTCTAACAAGCATAAAAAATTGTGTTGTCTGCCGCGAGAAATAATGTATAAATTACGATTATAAATTAAGGCATGGAGGCAGGGTCATCTTGAAATCTCGTTCCAGAAATGGCAAAATGGGCCCAACGGACGAACCTTTATTCGGGAGGGAGCCAATGATCGATGAACTGGACGACACATTCAAGGATTTGAGGGATAACGACATCTATGTTCCGCCGGATCGCAAACCCCCAAAAAGCCCCAAGCGTTTTCTGCTCATCGCCGGCGGGGCCCTGATCGCGCTTTTCTTCGTGCTCGCACTCTTTTCCTTCTTCTTCGGACGGGGTCCCGGAGGGACGGGGGAACAGGACCTGATCAGGAACAAGGTCACCAAGATGGAAGGAGAGGTAACGCGGCTCAAGGCGATGGAGGAACGGGTGATCAATCTCGAGAAAAACCTCGCCCTCCAGAGCGTTCCGGCAACGGGCGCGGAGGGAGCCCTTGCCGAGAAGCTGGAAACGCTCTCCAGGCGGGTCGAGTCCCTCGAGAAGAAACCGGCCTCCGCGGAAAAGCCGGCGGCGGCAGCGGTGAAAGAAAAACCGAAAAAAGAAACCACCGCCACGGCGAAAAAGCGCTACCACGAGGTCAAAAAGGGTGAGACCCTCTTCCAGATCTCAAAAAAATACGGCATCTCACTCACGGAACTGAGAAGCCTCAACAATCTGAACCCCGAGCAGTCCATCCAGCCCGGCCAGAAGCTCAAGGTCTCGAAGTAAGAGCTCTTCTTATCTGAAAAAAAGAAGGCCTTGCCCCTTCGTACCGAATCATTCGGCGAAGAGGTGAGGCCTTTTTTACAGGATACCTCCCCTATTTCCGCATCTCTTTCGCGAGCAGAAACGCCAGCCCGCCCGTGACGATGAAGCCGGGGATGCTAACCCAGATGGGAAGCACCCAGCCCGCAGCGACGATCTCCCACCGGAAAATCAACCGTAAAATGTGAACCAGGGAAATAAGCGAAAACAAGACAACAGCAAGGGTTGTAAATGGTTTCATAGGCTCATCCCTGTCTTTTCGACAAGTTTCCTCCCGGTATCTGAACGGCATCACTCAAACCGTTTGGATCCATGGATAAACAGCCCGTCATCCCATAAGTTTTCTCAGCGCCGAAAGGAGCCTCTCGACGCTTTCCTTTCTCGCCGTGTGCCCCATGAGGCCGACGCGCCAGATCTTCCCCGCCAGGGGTCCGAGGCCTCCGCCGATCTCGATCCGGTAGTCGCTGCGGAGGCATCGCCTGAGCGAAAGCTCATTGACCTCCCCGGGACAGAGGACCGTGTTCAGCATGGGCAGCCGATAAGGCTCCTCCACGAGCATCTTGAGACCCATCTCATCAAACCCCCGAACCAGGAGCAGGTGATTCTGCCGGTGACGTGCGAAAACTTTTTCAAGCCCCTCTTCCAGGATGATCAGGAGGGCCTGGTAGAGACCGTAGATCATGTTGACCGGTGCCGTGTGGTGGTAAACGCGGTCTTTTCCCCAGTAGCTGGCGATGAGTGAAAGGTCCAGGTACCAGTTGGGAACCTTCGTCCTGCGGCCCTTGAGCCTGGCCATTGCCTTGTCAGAAAAAGACAGGGGCGCGAGACCCGGCGGGCAGGAAAGACACTTCTGGGTGCCGCTGTAGAGGGCATCGATCCCCCAGTCGTCCATCCGCACCTCGATACCCCCCAGGCTGGTTACGGTGTCGACGAGGTAGAGGGTGTCCGAGCCCTTCAGCAATGAACCGATCTCGGCCACGGGGTTACGAACGCCGGTGGACGTCTCGGCGTGGACGACGGCGACGATCCGGTAGGTCTCCTGTTTGAGCCTCTTTCCCACAACCTCGGGAACGACCGGCGTGCCCCACGTGAATTCAATGGCGTCCACGTTTGCGCCGAGCCTCGAGGCGACCTCCCTCATCCGGACACCGAAAACACCGTTGATGAGAATGAGGACCCTGTCGCCCGGTTCCACCAGGTTCACGAAAGAGGCCTCCATCCCGGCCGAACCGGTCCCCGAGATGGGGATCGTCAGCTCGTTCTTCGTGTTCATGATCGCCCGGAGCATCCCCTTGAGCTCATCCATGATCCTCAGAAAATAGGGGTCCAGGTGTCCGAGGGTCTTACGGCCAAGGGCTGAATAGACTTCGGGGGGCACGCAGGAGGGCCCCGGTCCCATGAGCAGGACTTCCTCGATGCCTTCGAGCATATTCTTCATGGCATGGTTCCTCCTCCTTCTATTCTGAAGCCGAGTATAATGTTTCCGTTACCGATTGACAATAGATTCATCGCGAGATCGAGTCAAGCTTTGCTTTTTTACCACAACAGGATCATGAACATCATCTGAAATTGACCATTGCCGGGACAGGAGAGAGCGGAAGCCGGCGGACAAAACGCCTCCGTGATATCTGCCCTGCCTGCGCAGGATAAAACCCGCGTCACTGTCACATGGCGTCAAAGTCTTGACCTGGACGCCCACATGACAAGGCCCGCCATCAAAAAACAGACTTCAAAACGATAGACGGCCGGAAGACTTTGAAAAGACAGGGTTTACGCCCGCCTTTTTTATTGCCCTTGTCTGAACCTTCCTCCCCGTGATCCCAATCTTAAAATGAGCAGGGAAATACTTCCCCGCAAGGGGCCCTGATGGCACAACCTTTGCTCGTTTAACCTGTTGAATGAATTATAAAAAGATCGCAGGAGGGACGCCGCGACAACCCGTATAACCCGGGTGAGAGACCGGCCATAAAGGGGGAGCCCAAATCACTAAAGTTCGGTGCCGGGGATTCCGATTTTCAAAGTGTTATCACCGAAACCGGGAGCACCCCCAGACGTGGCATACAAAAAGAAGCCCACTGCCTTCACCCGTGGGCACACGGGGCGACGGAGATCCCTCGCAACGGCTAAATCGCTGCTCGTTGTGGTGCTCCTCGCCTTGCTGTTGCATCCTGCACCGGCATTTGCCGACGAAGATTTGACGTCCCTCTCCGTGTTTAAGTTCTTCGCCGGTATGGCCTCCGCCGCCGTGATCCACGAAGGGGCTCACGCGGTGGCCGCCGAAGTAACGGACACATCGATCAGCTGGGAGGCGGGAAACTACAACCAGCCCATCGCCTTCACGACAGGTGAGATGAGCACATCACAGGGCTTTGCCGTCTATTCGGCGGGGCTTCTTGCCCAGGCAGCGACAGCGGAAATCATCCTTGACGTGGACCAGATCGATAAAAACGATGCTTTCGTCCGCGGCATGATGGCCTGGAATATCATAAACCCCATCCTCTACGCCCTGGATTACTGGGTCATTCGCCGGTCGAACCAGGAAAACGGCAGGACTTTTCAGGGGGACATCGAGGGGGTCGAGCACTACTCCGGGGAAGCGGCGGCAAATGCCTTCGCGGCGTCGATGGCGGCTCTTGCCGTGTTCCAGGGATACCGGTTTTTAAAAACCCAGGACTGGGCCCCTGACTGGGTCAAGTCGGAAAAACACACCGTGACAATGGCACCCTGTCCATCGGGCGGCTTTGTCCTGGCGTACGAGTTCAGGTTTTAGAGGAATCACAGGCGGAATGAGAGAATACTCATCCAAATTAGTTGATATCGCGGAGAATCACGCGAGGGAAATCGCTGTCCGGTGGTATTTCGACGTGATCAAGAACCCCCGAACACCGTCGTACCACTACATTTCCGAGCAGGACGCGCTCCCCCAGGCGGAGGAATTCTACCATCACTTCCGGGCCATTTTCCTGAGCGAAAAACCCTACGAGACGGCCTATCAATTTTTTTCACGGTATGCGGAGGCACGATACCGCGATGGCATCCCCTCCAGTGAAGCCATTTACGTTCTCGTCCTGATGAGGAGGCATATCTGGCTCTACAGCGATTTTCACATCACTTTTGTCACGGCCGATGAGCGCAGGCATGCGATCGAGAGCCTGAACCGGATGATGCTCATTTTTGACTACGCCGTCCACGTCATCACGGCGAAATACGAAGAACTGGTCCGGCAGGACCTGGATAAGAAGTTCGGCATGCTGAACTTCATCCGGATGACCGGCGCCCTGGAAAAGTTCAAAAGTTCCATCATGGCGTTCCTGCTCTTTGCCGCGGGCGCGATGGTTTTTTACTATCACGCACTTCTGAAAACGGATGTTTCGTACTCTTACGCCTTTTATATCCCCATCGTTCTGGCGGCCATCTGGTGGGGGCGGAAAGGCATATCCATCGCCGTGGCGCTCGGGGTCTACCTCATGTTCAGCAGCTACCTCTTCATGAACAACGCGCCGTTGATGGAAGATGTTGCCCGTACCGTCATCTTCGTGGCCGTCGCCGCCGTCATCTCCCTTCTATCGGAGGGGCTTCAGCGTGTGGAAGTGGCATACACAAACGGTAAAAAAGAATAGCGAAGAAACGGTCCCCCCGGCGTTATGAGAAGGCCGGCATGACTCTGAAGGCGGGATCCATCGAAGAGTGATCTTTCAGGGCCGGTCCCGGGATTCCGCGGCCGATTTGATCCTCTGCATGTTTTCATGGGCCCTGACGTAATAGCTGGGCTTGAGTTCCACGGCTCTCTCAAAGGATTTCACGGCCTCCTCAAGCTTCCCCTCGGACATCTGCAGGTAGCCTATGTTATTGTAGGCACTCGCCTCGTCCGTTCCCTTCTTGAAAGCCTCTAATGCCTGACCGTATTTCCCCAGCTTGTAATAAGCTACGCCCAGGTTGTTCTGAACCCTCTGGTTTGCGGGGTCATACTTCAAGGCCTTTTTGAAGGCCTCCGCAGACTTTCCAAATTCCCCTTTGAAAAAGTATGACATCCCGAGATTATTGAAGACCGCGGCAGATCTCGGATGAATGGCAATGGCCTTCTGGTACATCCTGATCGCCTCATCGTAGCGTTTTTGCCTGTCATCCATGACGCCGATGAAGACATAGGCCTGCCAGAGGTTGGGGTCCATTCTCAGGGCTTCCTCGAAGGCTTTCCTCGCCTCACCCAGTTCCCCTTCCGCCAGGTAGGCCCGTCCCTTTCCCTCGTAGGCCATGGGACTGTCCGGATCGATTTCCCTCATCTTCTCGAACTCGGCGAGTGCCTCCGCGTTCAACCCGCGCTTGAGCAGCAGAAGGCCCCTCTTGTATCGCACACTGGCTCGGCCTGGATCCATCCGGACGGATTTTTCATACTGGAGAAAGGCCATCCCGAGGTTTTCCTGCCGGATGTACTGATCCCCCAGTTTTTCATAGCCCGCAGCATCGAGTTCGGGAATTTTTTTCTCGGCCTTCTCATCCACGGCCACGGCGGCCTTTTGCTTCTGGCGCTCGAGCTGTTTCCGATATTCAACGTCCTTTGTGTAGGCATCCTTGGCGCCGAAGAGGGAACACCCCGTCATCGAGAGGGCAAACACGGCGACCACCATGATCCGGGACATTCTGATCTTCATCATTTGCATTATTAACTCCGATTCGCCACGAGCAGGCTTCTGTATCTTGACTGGTTTTTTCCGATGAGAATTTTAATCTTGACACGCTCACGGTCAAGTCTGTCTGTTTCCCGAACGTCCTGGACGCCCGGCAGCCACATGGCGAGTTCGTATGCCCTGTCACAATACCCTTTTCGACAGAAAATGCTCCCATCGGCATAGTTGAAGTGGTCCGCGTTTGTCAGCCGGACAACGTTAAAGCCCCGATCCTTGAGATAATCCCCGATTTCCCTTGCCATGTGGTTCACGCCGCTGCCGTTTGAAACCTCGATGCCCGCACCCTGAAGGGACAAGGCCTCCGGTGTTTTCATTTCTTGATTTCCCTCCGCGATCACCGTCTTACCGGCTTCATCCCCAACGGTACGGGCGCCGGCAGCCTGCGTGATCTTCGCCATGGCCTCCGATGCCTCGAGCCCTCTTCTCACCCCCGCGAAATCGGGATTGAGGTTCAGCGCCTCGGCGTATTCCACTTTCGCTCTTTCAAAGAGGCCCCGGTCATAATGGAGACGGGCCATGAGGTAGTGAGCCGCAAGCCGGTCGCCGGCCTGTTCAAATTCCCGCATCGCGAGATGGAACTCGCCTTTCATCGCGTAAGCCATGCCGAGATTGTTCCGCATCCGGCTGTTTTTGCCGTTTAATTGGACGGCTTT
>JAPLJU010000014.1 GCA_026388445.1 Deltaproteobacteria bacterium | reverse complement strand
CTCCTGCGCAAAGTGGTGGGATATGTACGCGCCGTTGACGATGTCAGCTTTGACATCCGCGAGGGAGAAACCCTCGGGCTCGTGGGGGAATCCGGGTGCGGAAAGACTACCACCGGAAGGGTGATCCTGCGGGCCTACCCTCCCACATCGGGTGAGGTGCTCTTCCGCAGAAACGGCCATCTGGAGGACATCAGCGGACTCTCGGGAAAAGAGCTGAAGGAACTCAGGCGCTCCATGCAGGTGATCTTCCAGGACCCTTATTCATCGCTCAACCCGCGCATGACGGTCATGGACATCATCGCGGAGCCACTCAGGATTCACGGAATCGCCCAGGGCGATGAGTTGAAGATGCGGGTCCGGCAGCTGCTGGAGATGGTGGGTTTGAGGGTCCAGCACATGAACCGTTACCCTTACGCTTTCTCGGGTGGCCAGCGCCAGAGAATTGGAATCGCACGGGCCCTGGCTCTGAACCCGAAGCTCATTGTCTGCGATGAGCCGGTGAGCGCTCTGGACGTGTCCATCCAGGCACAGGTGGTCAACCTCCTGCAAGACTTGCAGAAGGAGCTGGGATTGACCTACCTGTTCATTTCCCACGACCTCTCTGTCGTCGAACATATCAGCACCCGGGTTGCCGTCATGTACGTCGGGAGCCTTGTGGAGTTGGCCCCTCCGGCCGAGCTATACGCTTCGCCTTTCCACCCCTATACGGAAGCGCTCCTCTCCGCAGTGCCCAGCATCGATCCCGAAGCGCACACCCAGCGCATCCTCTTACAGGGAGATGTTCCCAATCCGTCTGCTCCGCCTCCGGGATGCAAGTTCCATCCACGCTGTCGTTATGTGATGGACGTCTGTAGGAAAGAGGTTCCTGCCTGGTTAGAGGTCAAACCCAGCCACTGGGCCGCCTGCCACTTGCGCAATAGGTGATGGGCACCCAGGAGAAACACGCCTTAAAAGTGTCCCATAAGACAATGAGGATCATACAGTCGAAAGCCCCGGAGATAACGCTTCCGCCAACCGAGCCTGATTGCATTAAAGCGAGACTTTCCCAGCGGGCTTTGCATTCACGGGATCTTATAAGCTCTCTTAGCGAGCCGGTAGGCCATGTCCAAGATCATTTCCTTTGCATCTTCTATATCCACGATTCCTTGTACAACGAGTCCTGCGATCCAGTTGGCGCTCACACGGCGCCAGAGGTCATGACGTGCAGGAATGGAAGGGAAAGCCCGGGTATCATCATTGAATCCCGCCGTGTTATGGAGTCCCGCCGTCTCCATCACTCGGTCAAAATAGCGCCTCATGCCGTTGATGCTATCGTGGAACCACCAAGGTGGACCCAGTTTGACAGCCGGGTAATGCCCAGCCAGCGGGGCTAGTTCGCGCGCGAACGTCGACTCGTCCAATGTAAAAACGATCAACGTTAGCCGAGAGTCGATACCATATTTATTCAAAAGCGGCCGGAGGTTTTGGGTAAACTCGCTTTGACTGGGAATGTCTGCTCCCATGTTGGCTCCGAAGCGGTGGTAGATGAGATCATTATGGTCGCGGATCGAACCCACATGAAGCTGCATCACCAGTCCATCGTCAATGCTCATCCGAGCGAACTCCATGATCATGTGGGCATTGAAACGCTTCGCATCCTCGGCATTTGCTTTGCCTTGCAGTGCCCGCTTGAAGATGGCCTGTGCTTCCGATGAACCTAACTCCGCTGTGTAAGCCGTTTCTGAGGCATGATCGGTTGCTACGGTACCCATCGATTTGAAGAAAGCCCTGCGGTCTTCCAGGGCTCGAATAAACTCTTGGTATGAGGCGACGTTGATGCCGCCCGCTTTGCTCAGGGCTTTGATGTTGTCGCTCCAGCCAGGAGTCAGCAGGTTGACGACCGCATCCGGCCGGAAGGTGGGTCGGATGTTGCCATCCCATCCAGACTTGCGGAGCGCCTGGTGGTGGGTGAGCAGGTCGCTGGCTGCATCCGTTGTGCACAAGACCTCTATATTGAAACGCTTGAACAGCGCGCGGGGCCGGAATTCAGGGGTTTTCAGTTTCGCTTCGATCTGATCATAGATATGTTGCGCCGTCTGTCCGGTTAGTTTTTCGTCAATACCAAAAACGCAACTCAGCTCATGGGCTAACCAAGCACCGGTGGGTGTGCCCCGAAAGAAGTGAAAGTGATCGCCAAAGATCTGCCAGATCTTACGGTGATTTTTTTCAACAGGACTCCCATCCCTCCGTGGAACG